>JAPKZQ010000044.1 GCA_026393675.1 Acidobacteriota bacterium
CGCCCGTCGTGTCTGGATCTGATCACGTTGCTGCGCAATGAGGTGGTGGAACATCCGGATCTCGTGAAAGAATTCGACCTCGTGATCACTAACCGTGCGCTCACTCACGCCGCTGCGGCGTAAAATATGTAGAAACTCCAGGGGCGCGATTCATCGCGCCCGCGGGCGAAGCGACACCTATGGAACCACCAACCCTGCACGACATCTACGACGCGCGACCCCGCGTGTACCGGCACCTGCGGCCGACGCCCTTGCTGTCGCATCCGCTCCTGGCATCGGAGATTGGTACTGCGGTCTTCGTCAAGCACGAGAATCACAATCCGACCGGCGCCTTCAAGATTCGCGGCGGGTTGAACCTGGTGGCGACCCTCGGGGCGAGTGAACGCAGCGCGGGCGTGGTGACGGCGTCGACGGGCAATCACGGCCAGTCGCTGGCGATGGCGTGCGGCCTGCACCAGGTGCCCTGCACGATCTACGTGCCCAGGGCCAACAACCCGGAGAAGAACGCGGCGATGCGGGCGTACGGGGCGACGGTCATCGAACACGGCCACGACTTCGACGAGGCGCGGGGCCGGTGCGAGCAGGATGCAGGCGAGCGCGGGTACCGGTACGTCCACCCGGCCAATGAACCGCTGCTGCTGGCGGGCGTCGGCACCTACGCGCTCGAGATCTTCGAGGAACTGCCACGCGTGGACGTCGTATTCGTGCCAATCGGCGGCGGAAGCGGCGCATCCGGGCTGGTGACGGTTCGAAGCGCGATCGGCAACTCCACGCGCATCATCGGCGTGCAGGCGGCCCGGGCCGATGCCTTCACGCGATCGTGGCGATCAGGCACGCGCATTGTGGGCGATTACGCCGACACGTTTGCCGAGGGTGTCGCGACGCGCGTGACGTTCGACTTGACCTACGACCTCCTCAAACGCGAACTCGACGATATCGTCACCTTGACCGAGGATGAGCTGGCCGAGGGCGTCCGGCTGGCGCTGCGCGCGACGCACAACCTGGCGGAAGGCGCCGGCGCGGCTTCGCTTATGGCCGCCTGGAAGCTGCGCCGCGAACTGACCGGCAAAACGGTCGTGTGCGTGATGAGCGGCGGCAACATGGACACGACGGTCCTCCGGCGCATTCTGGGCGCCTCAGGACAATCGTAAAGGGCAAGGGAAGACGTAAGAGCCCTTTACGCCATCAACAGCGGATGCTCGAGGAAGCGCTTCAGCGTCTGGAGGAAGCGGGCACCGCTGGCGCCATCGGCGACCCGGTGGTCGACCGACAGGGTCGCCTTCATGCGGTAGCCCACCGTCACCTGGCCGTCGACCGCGATCGGCACCTGGCGAACCGCGCCGACGGCCAGAATAGCCGCCTCCGGCGGGTTGATGATGGCGGAGAACTGCTCGATGCCCATCATCCCGAGATTGGAAATAGAGAACGTGGCGCCGCTGTATTCGCTCGGCTGGAGTGTTCGCGCTCGGGCCCGTTCCGCCAGCGTGCGCGCCTCTTCGGAAATCTCCTCGAGCGGCTTCAGATCCGCATCCCGCAATACGGGCGTGATCAGGCCATCGTCAAGCGCCACGGCCATGCCGATGTGCACCCGCGCGAACTGCTTGACGTGATCGCCGGCGAACGACGCATTGATGTCGGGGTGCTGCCGCAGGGCCAGGGCGGTGGCCTTGATCACGATGTCGTTGATGGAGATCGATGACTTCTGATCACGCAACGCCTTGTAGGCGTCCCAGACGCGATCCATTGCCACGTCGATGGTGAGGTAAAAGTGCGGGATCGGGCCCTTGCTCTGCACGAGCCGCTTGGCAATGGTCCGCCGGACCGGCGAGAGCTCAATCTCCTGCGACTCCGGCGCGGCGTCGCGTGCGGCCACCATGGCCAACGCACGCGAACGCTGTGGCGCCACGGCCGATCCGGCCGACGGCGCCTGGGGCGCGTCGGTCGCGAGCGCGGCTTCGATATCGCGCTTGATGAT
Source organism: Acidobacteriota bacterium (assembly GCA_026393675.1). NCBI lineage: Bacteria > Pseudomonadati > Acidobacteriota > Acidobacteriota bacterium. The sequence continues at coordinate 1,976 of JAPKZQ010000044.1, forward strand.
GCGGCCCTGCGGACCGGTTCCGCGCAGGCTCTTCAGATCGACACCGGATTCCGCGGCCATGCGCAACGCGAGCGGCGAGGCCTTCAGGTGGCGGCCGGCCGCCATCGGTTCGGCGGGCGCAGCCTGGACCTGGCGAGGCGCCGCGTCGGCGACGGGTGCGGGGCGGGCTGGCGCGCTCTCGACGGGGGCGGCGGCAGCCGGCCCGGGCAGCAGCGCCGAGATGTCCTCGTCGGCCGTGCCAATCACCGCGATCTGCTGGCCCACCTTGACGAACTGACCCTCGGCCGCAACGATCTTACGCACGATGCCGTTCGTGTACGCTTCCATCTCGACGGTGGCCTTGTCGGTCTCCACTTCGGCCAGTGCCTGGCCGGTTTCGACCGGATCGCCTTCCTTCTTGATCCACCGGAGGATACGGCCCTCCTCCATGGTGTCACTCAACTTCGGCATCACAACGCGGGAAGCCATGGGATATTCCTCGTCAGAAGCAAGGAGCAAGGAGCAAGGAGCAAGAAAGGGTCAAGAACACACCGCCTCGAACCCCGAACCCCGAATCCCGAACCCCGACACTAATCCAGGTACAGCACCTCTCGCACAGCCGCCACCACGCGTGTGGGTGACGGCATGGCCATGTGCTCGAGATTCTTGGCGTAGGGCATCGGCACGTCGGCGCCGGTGACGCGCGTGACCGGCGCATCCAAATCGCTGAACGCGGCCTGCTGAATCTGGTAGGCGATCTGCGCCCCGAGCCCGACGTACGGCCAGCCTTCCTCGACAATCACGCACCGATTGGTCTTTCGCACAGACGCCAGGATCGGCGCGTCGTCAAACGGCCGCAGCGATCGCGGATCGACGATCTCGCACGAAATGCCCTCGGCGGCCAGCGTCTCGGCCGCCTTCATCGCCACGCTGACCATCTTCGACCAGGCGACCAGCGTGACGTCGGTGCCTTCGCGCTTGATGTCCGCCACCCCAATCGGGATCGTGTAGTCCTCGGCCGGCACCTCACCCTTCGATCCGTAGAGCGTCTCGCCCTCGAAGAAGATCACCGGGTCGTCGTCTCGGATGGCGCTCTTCAGCAGGCCCTTCGCGTCGTACGGTGTCGACGGTGCCACCACCTTCAGTCCGGGGACGTGCGCGTACCACGACTCAATCGACTGCGAGTGCTGCGCGGCGAGCTGGTGGGCCGCCCCTCCCGGGCCGCGCACCACGATGGGGATCTTGAACTGGCCTCCCGACATGTAGCGCATCTTGGCGGCGCCGTTGATGATCTGGTCCATGGCCAGCAGCGAGAAATTCCACGTCATCATCTCGATGACCGGCCTCAGGCCGACCATCGCCGCGCCAATGCCGACGCCGGTGAAGCCTTCCTCCGTGATGGGCGTGTCGATGATGCGGCGCTCACCGAATTCCTGCAGCAGGCCTTTGCTGACCTTGTAAGCGCCCTGATAGACGCCCACTTCTTCCCCCATCAGGAAGACGTTCGGGTCGCGCCGGAGTTCTTCACGCAGGGCCTGATTCAATGCGTCGCGATAACTGATGAGCGGCATGGCTATTATTGTTCACTCCGTCGGAAGGGGCCGTACGGTTCCGTGTACACGTCGGCGTAGAGATCATCGGCCGATGGTTCCGGGCTGGCCTCCGCGAACTGAATCGCCCGCTCGACGACCTCGCGCGCTTCCCGGTCGAACTGTTCGAGGTCTTTCTGGTCAACCAGGCCGGCCGCCAGCAGGTGGCCGAAGTACGCCTTGATCGGATCCTGCTGCTTCTGCTCCTCGACTTCTTCCTTCGTGCGGTAATGACCGTGTACCGGATCCGACATCGAGTGGCCCATGAACCGGTAGCATCGGGCCTCGATGAGCGTGGGTGCATGCTCGCGCCGGCCGCGTTCGACGGCCCGGCTGATGCAGTCGCGAACGGCCAGCACGTCCATACCGTCCACCGTCTCGCTGGCCATGTCGTAGGCGCATGCCCGCGCGGCCACGTCATAGATGGCCGAGGCGCGCTCGATCGAGGTGCCCATGCCGTACCGGTTGTTCTCGACGACGTAGATGCAGGGCAGCTTCCAGAGGGCCGCCATATTCAGCGATTCATGAAAGGCGCCGATGTTGACTGCGGCCTCGCCGAAAAAGCACAGCGTCACCTGGTCCTTCTGCTGGTACTTGCTGGCGAAGGCGACGCCGGTAGCGAGGGGAATGTGCCCGCCGACGATCGCGTGGCCGCCAAACATGCCCACCTTGCGGTCGAACAGGTGCATCGAGCCGCCCTTGCCCTTCGAGACGCCATCCCGGCGGCCGAACAGTTCCGCCATCACGCGGCCGGGATCGCAGCCTTTGACGATGGCGTGCACGTGATCCCGGTACGACGTGAAGATCACATCGTCTGGCCGGAGCGTCGAGAGCGCGCCAATCGCGACGGCCTCCTGGCCGATGTACAGGTGGCAGAAGCCGCCAATCTTCTGAAGCGCGTACATCTCGGCGCACTTCTCTTCGAAGCGCCGTCCCAGCAGCATCTTGTGGAGCATGTCGAGCAGCGTGGCCTTCGGGGTGTCGGCCAGCTGTCGGCTGATATGGTCCGGTGTCGTCGCTGTTGCCATGTCCGCTGTCTGTCTCCCTGTTGCCGCCGGCGTGCGAATCGACGGCGAGCTCGTGCGGGGTCTCCCGTCAGTCGCCGGCCGCTCGGCCTTCCGCCTGATCGAACGCGTCGGCTTGCTCGTGGGCATGATAGGAGCTCCTCACCAGAGGACCACACTCGACGTGTCCAAAGCCCATGTTGATCGCCGCCACGTTGAGCATCTCGAACTCGTCCGGGTGGTAGTACCGAGCCACCGGCAGGTGTGCCGAAGACGGGCTGAGGTACTGACCGATCGTGATGATACCGACGCCCACCTCGCGCAGGTCGGCCAGCGTCGCGATGACCTCCGGCCACTCCTCACCGAGCCCGACCATCACACCAGACTTCGTGGGGATGTCCGGCGCATACGTGCGGGTGCGGTCCAGCAGTTCGAGGGTGCGCGGGTAGCGACCGCCGGGCCGCGCCAGGCGGTAGAGGCGTGGCACGGTCTCGGTGTTGTGGTTCAGCACGTCCGGCCGCGCGTCGAGCACCGTGCGCAGCGCCTGCTCGTCGCCCTTGAAGTCGGGAATCAGGACTTCGATCCGGCACGACGGCCGTTCGGCCCGAATCCCGCGGATCGTGTCCGCGAAGATGCCCGAGCCGCCGTCCGGCAGGTCGTCGCGGTCAACCGACGTGATGACCACGTAGTTGAGCGCCATGTTGCCCACGGCCTCGGCCACGCGTGCCGGCTCTTCGCGATCCAGGCCAGGGGGTTTGCCGTGCCGAACCGCGCAGTAGGGACACGCTCGCGTGCAGACATCGCCGAGGATCATGAACGTCGCCGTGCCGTGGTGCCAGCACTCGCCGATGTTCGGGCAGTGCGCCTCTTCGCAAACCGTGTGGAGTCCCTGCGTGCGCATCAACCCCTTCAGCCGCACGTAGTTGGCGGAGCCTGGTGCGCGCACCTTCAGCCACTCGGGTTTCCTGACGGGTGAGACGAGGGGAAGCGGAACGGCGATGCTCATCAAATCGTCACGGGCGACACGCCGCCCACGCCGTAGCGCGCCCAAGATCAGTTCGGGATGCTCCGAACCGCGGGGGGCGGGGTCTGGCAAGGCTCGCAGTGGGTCGCCAAATTCCGATCATAGCACTCTTCTGATGGCGAAATCGTCTGCGGCGCCGCTGCTATACTCTCCGGTGATCCCGGCGGCGTCGGGGGTATTGGTGGCGCCGGGCACTCTGCTGCGAGGTGATGCCATGCTGCTGTCAGGGCTGTCGGTGACGTGGTTGGGACATGGGACGTTTCTGCTGGTGTCGCCCGAGGGACGCCGCATCCTGATTGACCCCTGGCTGGACGGCAACCCCTCCTGTCCGCCGGCCTTCAGGACGATCGACAAGGTCGATCTGATCCTGGTGACGCACGGGCACTTCGATCACGTGCATGATGCTGCCACCGTCGCGAAGGCGACCGGGGCGACCGTGGTCGGGATCTTCGAATTGTGCGACTGGCTCGCGAGCAAGGGCGTGACGACGGCGTCGGGGATGAACAAGGGCGGCACCCAGGAGCAGTGCGGTGTCAGGATCACGATGGTCGACGCCCGCCACAGTTCCAGCTGCGTGGACGACGGCGTCGTGACGTACCTTGGCGAGGCGGCCGGGTACGTGCTGCGGTTTAGCAACGGCCTCACGGTGTATTTCGCGGGCGACACGGCCGTGTTCGGCGACATGCGCCTCATCAGGGAACTCTACAGCCCGTCGATCGCGTTCCTGCCGATTGGCGATTTCTTTACCATGGATCCATCGGCGGCCGCCAAGGCCGTCGAACTGCTGGGCGTACGCAAGGTCATCCCCATGCACTACGGGACGTTCCCCATCCTCACCGGCCGGCCGGAGCAGCTGCGCGAACTGGTGGCGCCGCTGGGCGTCGAGGTGGTGGAAATGCAGCCGGGGCAGACGCTGGCTTGACGGCCTATTGGATGGCGGGATAGTTTGATAGTTATAGGCGCGCCGATCTGAGCGTCGACGGCGGATCGCGGACCCTGGGCACCCGGGTGCGTGGGGCCAACGGAGGAATGACGAGAATGGCGTACATCATTTGCGAACCGTGTGTGGGGACCAAGGACACTGCCTGCGTCGATGTGTGTCCGGTCGACTGCATCCACCCGCGGAAAGACGAACCTGAATTCCAGACGGCCGAACTGCTCTATATCCATCCGGATGAGTGCATCGACTGCGGCGCGTGCGTGCCAGCGTGCCCGGTCGAGGCGATCTTTGCGCTGGACGAAACGCCTGAGAAGTGGAAGCATTTCATCGCGAAGAACGCGGAGTACTATCAGAAGTAGCCGCGTCTTCGGCCAGGGCGTGACGGGCCCAGGCGCCCAAGGCGCCTGGGGGCCGGCCGCCGCCGACAAGACGGTCCCCGGGAGCGAGGATGTCGACATGGGTCTGATTGATCATCGGTTCGCGGACAACATCATCACCACGAACCTGGACAGCGTCATCGCCTGGGCGCGCAAGAACTCGCTGTGGCCGATGGGATTCGGCCTGGCGTGCTGCGCCATCGAGATGATCGCGGCGGGTGGGTCGCGCTTCGATATCGCGAGGTTCGGGTCGGAAGTCTTCCGGGCGTCTCCCCGTCAGGCTGACCTGATGATCGTGGCCGGCACCGTGACCAAGAAGATGGCGCCCGTACTGCGGCGGTTGTACGACCAGATGGCCGAGCCGAAGTGGGTGATTTCGATGGGCAGTTGCTCGAACGCGGGCGGCCCGTTCCCGACCTACAGCGTCCTGCAGGGCGTCGACAAAGTGGTCCCCGTTGACGTCTACGTGTCCGGTTGTCCTCCGCGACCAGAAGCGCTCTTTTACGGCATCATGAGGTTGCAGGACAAGATCCGCAAGGAGAACACCACCTTCCGCAAGGAACGGGCGATTCACCTGGGCGGAACCGAGCCCATTCTCGTCGAGGACCGCGGCTGATGTTCAAGGACTTCCTGCGCTCGATCTTCCTGGTCGATCTGGCCAAGGGGTTGTGGCTGACGCTCAAATACACGCCCCAGCCGGCGTTCACCTTCCAGTACCCGTCCGAGCGGCGGCAGGTGGCCCCGCGATTCAGGGGCGTGCTGCGTCTTCAGGTCGAGCCCGGCACGGGCGCGCAGACCTGTATCGTCTGCGACCAGTGTGCCAAGGCCTGTCCCGACGATCTGATCTCGCTTGGCGGCCACCGTGAGGCCGGGCTGAAGATCAAGGTGCTCGACTACTTCGATTTCAATCTCTCGCGGTGCAGCTTCTGCGGCCTCTGTTCGGAGGTGTGCCCGACCAAGCCGGTCAAGGCCCTGATCATGAGCGAGGACTACGAGCTGGGCAGCTATAGCCGCGAGGCGCAGATCATGCGGGTCGACGACATGTACGACGGCGTCGCCATCGAACCCTACACGCACTGATATCCGTTTTTTTTCGCGTTACCCGGGATCTCGGTTCCATCGTCGGGCGTCCAAGAGAACACGCTTCATTTCTTGGCGGGGGATGCATGGCAGTCCGAGCACGCTCGTTGTCTGCGCTGCTGGCGGTCGTGGTCGCTCTGGGCCTGGTGAGCGTCCTTCGCGGCAGCGCGCAATCCGACACCCCTGACCTCCAGCTCCAGCGGGGGCGGACCTTCTACGGAGAAGGCCGCTATGGCGAAGCCCTGACGGCATTTATCCAGGCGGCCCGGGCAGAAACCCCGGCCATCAAGAGGCCGGCTCAGATTGGCGTGCTGCAGACCGCGCTGCGCGTCGCCGAGTTCGACCTGGCCCGGTCGACAGCGATGGCGCTCCGGCAGGAACGGCCTGCGGATTCGGGGATTCTCTCGTTGTACGGCGATGCGATGTGGTCGGCCGGCCTGTTTGAGGAAGCCAGCGAGGCCTATACGAGCGCAGCGGCGCTCAATCCGGATGAGGCGCGCGCCCACAACGGCCTGGCGAGGGTACTCTCGGCCAGAATCCGGTATGCAGAGGCCCTGGAGCAGGCGCTCACCGCAATCAGGCTGGCTCCGCAGGAGGGCGACTTCTCCTTCACGCTGGGCACCACCTACCAGCGGATGGGGCGCTACGAGGAGGCCTCGGCCGCGTTCGAACGCTTTATCACCCTGCTGCCCAGGGGAGAGAAGGATGACCGGGCGCTCTTCGCGCGCTCCACGATCAAGGCCTTGCGCTCGTACGGCAAGGATGTGCCCAACAACATTGCGGGAAGGCCCGACACCGTGTACGTGCTGCCGTTCCGTCTTTCCGATGAGAAGATCGTCGTGGCGGGCCGAATCAACCGGGGGTCGGAAATCGAGTTCGTCGTCGACACGGGCGCCGAGTTGGCCACCCTGTCGCGCCGCGCGGCCGAACGCCAGGGCGTGACCCCCATCGCGTACACCATCAGCGCCGGTGTCGGCGAGATCGGCCTGCGCGGACTGCAGATCGGGCGGATCGACAGTCTCGAACTCGGGTCGCTCCGCGTGCAGAACGTGCCCTGCATCATCAAGACGCCCGCGCTCGTGGATCTGCCCACGGCGGAACGCGAAAGCGTCTCGCCGCTGGCCCTCGGCTTGTCGATGGCCGTCGACTACAAGAAGCGCACAATCACGCTGGCGCGCCATCTTCCGGCCGACACGGCACGACCCGACGAGACGATGAGCCTCTGGATGACCCGTCTCGCGACGGTTCGAGGGATGGTGGGTGACCAGCAGCCGCGCAGCTTTGTCGTCGACACCGGTGGCCAGGTGATCTCGATCAGCACCGATACCGCGAAAGCGCTGCCCACAATGCCCGGCGTGTCTCGCATCGCCCTCAAGGTCTACGGGGCGTCAGGATGGGACCGGGACGCGTACCTGTTGTCGGGTGTGAGCCTGGCGTTCAACGACATTCGGTTCAATAAGATGTCGGTCGTCGTGCTCAACCTGCGCGCGCCGAGCGTGCTGCTGGGATATGAACTCGGCGGCATCGTTGGCCACCAGTTCCTGAGCAACTATCACGTGTCGTTCGACCTGGAGAAGGCCGAACTGAGGCTGAAGAAATAAGGAAAAGGGGTCGGACCTCATTTCAATTTCTGCAACCGGTTCGTTATCCGGCAAGAAATGAAATGAGGTCCGACCCCATTCTCCGGGGTCCTCTAGAAGTCGTAGCCGATCCAGAACTGGAAGCGGGCCTTACGGAAGGCGGCGCTCCCGCCAGTGGTCGCGAACAGGACATCCTCCCACGACTTGTTGAGAAGGGTCCGCCACGACCAGTCGAAGTGGATCGGGAAGCCTAACGCAAACGTCTCGAGTCCAATCCCGTACGAGGCCCGGCCGTCGACGAGGCGGAAGCCCGAGATCGTCGTGGGGTCTCCATAGATGGGAGTTGCCCCGCCGGTCACCGGGTCGATCGTGTAGTTGATGATCGGCGTCATCGTCTGCGCCTGGCTCGTCGAGAACTGGTATCCCGATCCCGAGAACCACGCGCCACCCATGTTGGCGAAGAACACGCCCCGGATGCCACCGAGGATCCCGATCGGCGTGGCCATCGCGTCAATCAGCGGGAAGCGCAGTTCCGCGTTTCCGAAGAACGCGTTCTGGCCGATGAACTCCAGGTAATCGTAGCCGCGCATGTCGGAGTTCCCGCCGAAGTACGTGTAGCTGGGCGTCGAGCCCCAGCTCTTGTATCCCTTCGCGCGGAATGCGAGCAGGCCCGTCGAACCAAACTTGAAGTACTTGCGGACATCGCCGTCCACCGCCTGCCAGGACAGATTCTTGGTGACCGGCGGCGCGACCTCGTAACTCGCTCGCATCGTGCTGCCCGCCAGGGGGCCGAACTCCCTGAAAATCGTGGTTTCCTGCACGAACGCCAGGCCGATCGGCGCGTACCAGCCATTCCGGAAGAGCGAACGCCCGTACGTCTGCTGCTGGTACTGGGTGGAGTAGTCCGCCAGGGACTGGTCGTTGTAGCTCTCCTTGACGTAGGCGAATCCCGCCGACAGTTCCACACGCGAGTACCGGCTCAGCGGGTAGATCCCAAACGCCGTGACACCCCGGTTGGACCGGGTCGACGTGGCGAGGCTGCGATCGATATACGGGTCGTAGATCGGATCGTAGTAGACCCCCGCCAACTGGGCGTAATAGAACTCATCCTGCCAGTATCCCTGGAGCGCGTACTGGAACCGGTGCTCGAGATTGATCATCGATCCCGCGAACGTCCGGTACTGGGACATGGACGAAGCGAAGAAATCCAGGCGCTTGTCGCCCAGCACGTCGGTGAAGGAAACCGCGGTGCCCCCGAACAGATTCCCGCCGCTGGTGACGCCGACGTTGATTGGCGGTCGGCCTTCGAGGAACAGTTTGTCCCAGCTGCCTTTGCGCTTGGAGTTTTCCGCGATCAGCGTGTGGCTGAGCGGCGCCTGGAAGTCGATGATGGGCCCGGGAGCGCCAAAGTCGCTCGTATTGGCCGTCATCGTGGCTTCCTTGCGGTCGAGCATGTGCAGCTCGTAGTCGCCCTTGTAGTACGACACGAACGCGGTGCGCGTCGTCTTGCCGTCGCGGAGGATGACGGGCGAGAAGTTTCCGCCAATCGTGTCGGTCCACTGCTTCAGCTCGCCGGTCTTCAGGTTCAGCGTCCACAGGTTGTAGATGCTGCCGTTGCGGGCGACCTCCGGTTCGATCGCCTTGTTCGGGTCGGTGGCGGTCGACGGGAAGATGACCGTCTCGGCGTCGGTGAACTTTGCCGCCGCATCGTCGTGCGTGCCGAAGGTCAGTTGCGTCTTCTTGCCCGTGGTGAGATCGATCTTGAAGAGCTTTTCGTTCCCGCTGATCCGGGCCAGGTACACCACCGTCTTCCCGTCGGGCGAGAAGGTCGGCGCGTAGTCGGCGAAGTCGTCCTTCGTCAGGTTGTCAACCTTCCCCGACTCGAGATCCAGGGTGAAGATGTCGCCGATGCCGTTCTGCATCGCGGCAAACGCGATCCGCCGTCCATCGGGCGAAAACGTCGGCGACTCGGGCTCGTCGACGGTCTTCAGCTCGATGCGCTTCTCAATCTTCCGCGTGAGGACGTTCTGGATGACGATGGCCTTGTACTTCTCCTTGCGCACCACGTAGGCCAGGCGGTCACCGGTAGGGGCCCAGGCCAGCCAGGGAATCGTGACCCAGCGCTCGCCTGGCGTGACGATGTAGTCGAAGCCCATCCCCTGGTCGAATCCCGGCGTCAGATTCCGGATGACCTTTCCGTCCTTGGCCGAGATGAGGACGATGTCCATCTCCCGGTCCTTGCGGTTGACCGTGGCTGCCGCGAGCAGGTCGCCCGACGGCGAGGGTTCCACCGTGAAGACATCCATGAACGACGTCCGCTCCGGCTTCGGGGCCAGGTTCTTTCCGTAGTCGCCTGGCGTCTCCTTGTCGCGGAACGGCTTGAACCGCGCCTTGAGGTACCGGTCGAACTGCTGATCGAAGTCGTCGCCGTCCATCTGGAACGCGGTCTGGAAGGCGCTCTCGCCCCCGCCGATGATGTTCTTGCGCATCGAGAACAGGAACTGGCGCAATCCTTCCTTGCCCCATTTCGATTCGATGAACTCGAAGGCGGCATGTCCGAGGTTGTAGACGAGTCTCGGGTTATTGGTATCCCCGTAACCCTCGAGGTGGCTCATCTTCGGGATGATGTCGGCGATGGCGGCATCACGCACGGTCATCAGGTCGATCGGCCGCCACAGGCCGGTCATGTAGTCCGACAACCCCTCGGCCACCCACAGCGGTGTCGACTGCCGCACGAGCGACTGCGGGATGATGTCGAACTCGAAGATGTGGGTCAGTTCGTGGACGATCAGGTGATAGAGCAGGTCCGGCGGGCTGTCGAGCGGCAGCAGCATCCGGTTTCGGGTCGGTTCGGCGAATGCCCCGACGCCCTCTTCGGCAGCGCCGGGAATGACGTTCTCCTGCTCGAATTCGCTGTGCGTCTTGAAGACAATCAGCGGGATCTTGAACGCCAGATCGTGCTTGAGGTCGGCGCTGATCTGCTGGTAGGCGCTCTCGGCATACCCGGCGATCTTTTCGAGATGCTTGTCTACACCGGTGTAGTAGTAGATCTCGAAGTGCTCGGTCTTGTAGATGTGCCAATCGAACCGGTCGTACCGGACGATGTTCTTCCCGTAGTACGGGACGTACGGCGTCTGGGCGGATACGTCGGCGGCCGGGCACAGCAGAGCCAGGGCCACGACGACGGCCAGCCAGATCGCCACGACAGTGCGCGTCGGGCGCGTAGGCATTCCATCACCTCGCCAGCGGAATCTCAAAGGCAAGCGGACATCACGTGGATGCCATATTACCGTCTCTAAGACGCGGCCTGCAATCCTCCAGATCCGCCCGATTGACCTTTGGTGGCGGATGGGGTTCTATGTAGAGGAGCGGGGCGCTGACTCCGGCCAGGGGGCCGAGGCTCGGCCTGAACGTGCTGAGCGAGCTTGTTGACCGGATCGCCTCGCGAGAATACCCGACCGTAATTGCGAGTCGAAGCACGAAGGACGACACATGAGTATCCGTTGGCTGGTGGCGGCGGTCGCAGCGGCTGGGCTCGCGGCGGCCGTCATTTGGGGTGGAACGCACGCGCCCGCGGCTGGAGGAGCGACGACGTCGGGAGCAGCGGCGACGGCGTCGAAGGCACTGAGTCCTGAGGTGTGTGACGCCGGCGCCAAGCCGGCCAATCTCAACTTCACGCTCAAAGACGTCAACGGGGCGGATGTCAGCCTCGCGTCCTTCACAGGAAAGGTCATTGTGCTCGACTTCTGGGCCACCTGGTGCGGGCCCTGCAAGCTCGAGATACCCGGGTTCGTCGAACTGCACGAGAAGTACAAGGACCGCGGCGTGACGGTGGTGGGCATCCAGGTCCAGGACAACGAGGATGGTCTGAAGCCGTTCGTGCAGCAGTTCAAGATGACGTACCCGGTGCTGGTCGGGAATGGAAATGCCAACCTCGAAGAGGCCTTTGCGCCGATCTGGGGGCTGCCGACCACGTTCATCATCAGCCGGGATGGACTGATCTGCCGGAAGCGCATGGGGCTGCATGCGAAGGAGCAGTTCGAAAAAGACGTGCTCGGTCTCCTGTAGTATGATCCTCCTGTGACCACCAAAGGATTCGCCAACGCCACCCTCGCCTGCGGTTGCCGTCTGGCGTTCCGCGATGGCGTGGAGGGCAGCCCGGTCACCGTGGTGCTGGAGTCGAAGTCGCCAGGTTGCGCCGTGCCGTGGCACGTGTCTGGGCTTCCGGTGTTCGACCACCGCGAAGCGCTGCGGCCGCCGACACGCCTGCTGCCGGCCAAGGAAGAGGGCTTCGAAGAAGAGGGCTAGCCCCGCGACGAGCGGGGTTTGATCAGGATCGCGGGTCGCCGGATTCACTCCGGCGACCCGTTTTCGTTTCAGGAGCATGCCGAACCCGGCCCGCATCCTGCACCGCCCGCCTGAGCAGAAACTCGATCTGCGCGTTGAGGCTGCGCAACTCGTCGTTGGCCCAGCGCTGGACCGCGTCGAGCAGGTCCGGATCGACACGAAGCAGAAACGCGCGTCGGTCGGCCATCGCTATTGGTAGAGCGTCCCGGTATTGACCACCGGCTGCGCCGCACGCTCGCCGCACAGCACGACCAGCAGGTTGCTGACCATGGTCGCCTTCCGTTCCTCGTCCAGGCGCACGATGCCTTTCCGGTTGAGCATCTCGAGCGCCATCTCGACCATCCCGACCGCACCCTCAACGATGCGCTGCCGTGCGGCGATAATCGCCCCGGCCTGCTGGCGCTGGAGCATCGCGGCCGCGATCTCCGCCGCGTAGGCCAGGTGGCTGAATCGCGCCTCAATCACCTCGACGCCGGCCTTCGACAGCCGGTCCTGGATTTCGGTCTTGAGGTGTGCGGCGACCTCGGCAGTATTGCCGCGCAGCGACATCTCGTGCTCGATGTGCGTATCGTACGGGTAACTGGTCGTCAGGTTGCGCAGCGCGGCCTCGCTCTGCACGTGGACGTAGTTGTTGTAGTCGTCGACTTCGAAGCAGGCCTCCGCGGTTTCGACCACCCTCCAGACGACAACGGCCGCGATGTCGATCGGGTTGCCATCCCGGTCGTTGACTTTCAGCCGGGTTGTCTCGAAATTCCGGATCCGCTGCGAAATCCGTCGCTTGGTGAAGAACGGATTCGCCCAGCGCAGGCCCGGCACCTTGACGGTGCCCACGTAGCGGCCAAACAGCTGCAGCACCTTGGCTTCGTTCGGGTTGATCACGAACAGGCCCGTCAGCAGGGTGAAGTCGATCACCCAGACGAGCACCCAGAACACGATCATCCAGACGGAGATGGGCTCCTGGACTGCGTTGATGAAGCCGAACGTGCTTCCAACCAGCACGACCAGCAGAACGGGCAGCGCCACCCAGCCCGATATGGCGGAACGTTCGATTTCTCTGATCATGAGTCTGCCTCCTCTATGCTTTCGAAATGATATCACTATGAAATCTCGGTGTCAACTGTCTTTGGGCGGGAGATGGTTCCCGGAGCGGCCCCTCAAACCAGGCCGACAGCAAAGCCCTGAGCGAAGTCGAAGGGCGGCAGTCTGCAAAACTCGTTGGAGGCCAAAGGGATCAGCCGGCGTTTTCGTCCGCGGAGCGGCAGCCGGCGTCGAGCGGCCCGCCTCCGGACGGAAATGAGTTTTGCCGGCTTGCGTGAGCGGGGCTGCGGAGGGAACCGCCTCACGCCCGCTGTGCAGGAGCGTTGTGCTCCCGGTACTCGGCGGGGTCGATGGGCACCTCGATCACAGCCGGGCAATCGAGGCGCTGCGCTTCGATGACCGCTGTGTCGAGTTCATCGAGCGACTCGACCCGACGCGCCCACGCGCCCAGGCCACGCGCAATCGCCGCGACATCGACCGGGCCGAATCCAACGCCGTAGTCTGGGTACCCGCGATTGGCCTGCACCACGCGAATCAGGCTCAACGCGCTGTCGTTGTAAACCACCGTCACGAAGTGAATCCCGCGACGCACGCAGGTCTCGATCTCGGCCATGGTCATCCCGAACCCACCGTCTCCGATCGTGCACAGCACCGGCCGTTCGGGATGTGCGAGCTTCGCGGCCATGGCCGCCGGAAGACCGTAGCTCATGGAGGAGAGCCCGTTCGACACGAAGAACGTCCCGCCTTCGTACGTCGTCCAAGCCTGGGACACGATGAACTTGATAGAACCCACATCAGTCGCGTGAAGCGTCTCACGCGGATAGAGTGAGCGCAACCGTCGCGTGACCTCGTAGGGCGAGAGGCCAGACGATGGCCGCTCGCGAGGCTGCAGCGCGTGGAGCAGACGCTCCCTGTGGGCCGACCAGTCGGCATCCGACCATTCGAACGGACCGAAGCTCATCTGCAGCAGCGCCGCGAGGCCGTCGCTGACGTTCCCTGTCACCTCGAATCTTGGACGAAACTCCCCCGCGGCGATCGACACGGGTGCGAGCGAGACCAGATTCATCGTCTGATGCCAGAGCTTGTCGGATTCGACAGGATCGTAGCCAATGCCCACCAGCAGGTCTGATTGGCCGAAGAGGTCCAGAATGGCGCCGTCGGCGGCAACCCCCGCGCAGACACCGCAGAACAACGGGTGATCCTCGGGCAGAATGCCCTTGGCTTTCGGGGTAACAACGACCGGCATGCCGAGGTGTTCGACGAAAGCGAGCACCATGGCAGCGTCGGTTGAGGGATCGAGGTCGACGCCGAGCACCAGGATGGGCCGGCGCGACCGGCGGATTTCCGCTGCGAACTGGTCGAGCGCGGCAGGCGACGGGGCATGTGCCGGCGTTACGTCGAGGCCGATTGACGGCGGGTCGGCTCCGGGTCGATCCTCGGCCCTCGCGACATCGCTTGGGATGGCGAGGTGCACCGGGCCCATGCGCGGCTGGAGGCACAGGCGGTACGCCTGCCGGACCTTGGCCGCCGTGGCCTCACCATCGAGCGTGATGGCGGCTTTCGTGAACGGTCGGTAGATGGCGTTGAGGTCGAGGTTCTGATGCGTCGCGTACGGCGCCGCCGATCGCGCGAGCGCCGCCGTGATCGCCAGCACGGGAGACCGATCGAGGTAGGCGTTGGCGACGCCGAGCGCCATGTTCACCGCGCCCGGCCCGAGCGTCGACACACAGACGCCCGGCCGTCGTTCGATCTGCCCCGTCACATCGGCCATGAACGAAGCGGCCGCTTCGTGGCGGGTCAGGATGAAGTCGATGCCGACCTTGCGGGCGGCCTCAATGAAATCCAGGATCTCGCCGCCCGGTAGCCCGAACATCCGTGTGATACCGGCTTCGGCCAGTGTTCGAGCGACCACGTCAGCACAGCTCGCCATTGATTCCTCTCCCGAATAGCACGTTTGCTGCTGCTTCCCGCCTCGATCGCTGTGGCCGCCAGCGCCTTCGCGGCCCGCATCATGCCATTCTCGCCGATGTCATGCCGCCCCAGGCAACCTTCTGCCAGTTGTGTCCCGATGCGCCGCAGTTGACAGTCATCGCGGTCAGAACCGGGAACTCGCCGGGGTGTGACTCACCATGCCCGGACAGAGGAGCGAAGCAAGAAGTCAAGGAGTGTAGGCCGGGTGGCCGGGTCTTCAGACCCGGCGACGTGGGCGGGGCGGCCAGAGGCATTACTATAGGAGCCGTGCATGGACGTGTCTGCGGTATCGCGCGGTCATTGGTCCTGTCGGCCCTGGTGCCGGTGGTGGCCGGGTTCGCGTCCTGCTACAAAGAGCAGCCGCGCCCGATTATCGTCGCGAACAATGTGGTCACGGTGCAGAACCTGAGCTCGGAGGAGTGGCGGGGCGTCGAGGTCTGGTTGAACTACCATTACCGGGTGACCAAACCCTCGATGCCGCCGGGTGAACGGCTTGGCATTCCGCTGGACGTCTTCGTGGCTGGTTTCGGGCAACGATTCGACGTCAGGCGGCAGGTGGTTCAGACGATCCAGGTGAAGGCGAAGACGACGTCGGGTGCGCCGGTCGACCTGATGTTTGGCAGCGGCCCCCGACGATAGCGGCGCGCGACGCGAGAATATCAGGAATGGAGACCGCTTGAGTTGATGGCGCCTCTGGCGCGGGCCGATGAGACGTGCGGGTGAGGAGTGGGAGTCCGTTGTGGCGAAAATAAAGTCCGAACTCGAAATCACGTGCCCGTGCTGCTCGGCCGTGATCGTTATCGACAAGAATCTCGACCAGGTGATCTCGCACCGCGAACCGCCTCGCGCGGACACGCCTGACCTTGATCGCGCTGCACAGTTGGTGGCCGCCGAGAAGACGCGGCGCGAAGCCGCCTTCGAGCAGTCGGTGCAGACCCAGAAGACCCGCGGTGACGCGTTGTCGAAACGGTTCGAGGAGGCGATGCGTGCCGCACGCGAGGAGCCGATCTCGAAGCCGAAGCGGGATTTCGATCTCGACTGACACGTTATCGCCAATTTCAAAGGGGCGACCATGAAGCGACAGTGGGCGCGAAACTTCGCAGGTGTTGTTCTGATCCTCGTGATGCTCGCGTGGACGGTCTTCGCCTGGCCGGCGTCGCGAGCCGGCGCTAGTATCCGGGTTCAGTCTTTGCAGAGCGCAGGCGCGTACGAGGTCTACGCCGTGCGCTACGGCATCCTGCCCGATTTCCGCGTCTCAGCGCTGGTTGTCGGTGCAGAGCCCACACGCCGCCTCGACATTCCCGTGGCCTTCTGGGTCATCAAGGCACCCGGGCGGCGCGTGTTCCTGGTCGACTGCGGGTTCTATCGCGATAATTTGATCCAGCAGTGGAAGGTCAAGGACTATGTCCGGCCGCCGGCCGCGATCGCGGCGCTCGGCCTCCAACCCGAGGACGTCACCGACATCGTCATCACGCATATGCACTGGGACCACGCCGGCAGCCTGGACCTGTTCCCGAAGGCGGCCATTTGGATCCAGCGCGACGAGTTCACGTACTACACCGGCGACGCATGGCAGCCGGGCGGCTCGCACGGCGGGATCGAGGCGGCCGACGTGCAGGCGCTGGTGCGGGCGAACACGGAGGGCCGCGTGAAACTGCTGCAAAGGGACCAGGAAATCCTGCCGGGGCTCGAGGCGCACCAGGGCGGTTGCCACACGCACGCGTCGCAGTTCCTCTCCGTCAAGACAGATGCGGGAACCGTGGTCGTCGCGTCCGACAACGTCTATCTATACGAGAACCTCGAGAAACAGGCGCCTGTGGCTGGTGCGGATCGCGCGTGCAACCTGGACGCGCAAAAGCGCATCCTGCAACTCGCGTCCGATCCGCGCTTGGTGGTACCCGGTCACGATCCCGCGGTGTTCACGCGGTTCCGCGCCGTGGCTCCCGGCGTCGTGCGGATTCAGTAGCCGACCTGCCTGCGAGGGGGCGTCTTCGCAGCGTCGCTCTCGTACGATCACACCCACGGCCGGAAATAGCCGCGGCGCGTGTATGGGTCCGGCAGGGCCGTCCAACGTTCGCGGCCGGGGTAGTCGAGCGGTTTTCGATCTGGATACCGTTCGCGAAACGCTTCGTAGCGCGCTCGAAGGCACCGCTCGCGCCGACGATCGTAGGGTAGCGCCGCGTGCGAGTACTCAATGAGCATCTGCTCGGCTTTCCAGACGTTCTTGTCTGATAGCCGCCAGTCGTACCCGCCAAGCTCCTTCTGCAGATCGACGACGGCAAACGCCGTGACGCACGCGGTAAAATCGATGTAGGACTCGAAATAGCTCTGCGCCAGCGCGCGGGCCGAGCGGAAGACGGGCTTGCGCCCGTGCAGTCCAGGGTCACGTGATCGGGCGACCGATCCCCATCGACCATTCCGTCGGTAGACGAACAGCACGTGGTCGAGCTTGTCGATCGACTCGAAGCTCAGCACGAGCGGCGGGTAGCCATGCTGCTCGAGGATGACGGCCGCCGCGAGCGCGGCCTCCAGGCAATGCGCGGTCCGATCGTGGACGACGCCCCGGAAACTTCTCAGCGTCTCGCCGATCGGCCTGGCCTCGTTGTTATAGGGCAGTTCGTTGAGAAACGCCTGGACCAGTTGGGGCGTGCGCAACCGGCGGATGAGGCGCCGCTCCTCGGCGGTGAATTCCGTGAGCGATGGGGGCATGCGTTCAGCTTACAATGACCCGCGCATCCGCGACGCGCAGTACACGTTGAACAGCCGCATCGCCCGGTCGGCGGCCCGAAACGTCGGGATGCCAGCCGCGACCAGGTGCCTGGCCATCGCGTCGTAGAGCGCACCGGCGTCGACAACGGCAATCCACGGTTTGCCGTTCCTGCCGCGCATGCCGGCGAGGCGGCTCACGAAACTGTCCGGTCGGTGGAAGTCCTCGCGATGACCCTCGCCACCCGGCAGCGAATTGAGGGCGCCGGTCATCGGCACGCAGCCGATCACGGCCGCATCGAACCGTTCATCGTCCAGAGCCGCTTCCACAACTTCCGCGTACGCCGTGTCACCGATAATCGGCGTGAGGTCAATCGGGTTGTGCACGTCGACCACCTGATCGATGCGACTTTTCGCGAAGATCTCGCCGAAGGCGCGCTCAGTGGCCGGGCCGTACGGCGGAAGCTGGAACGACCCCAGACTGTCGGCGATGGCCACGCATTCGAACCCGGCGTTGGAGACGGCGGCGAGGTTCCAGCCCTTGGGGCGCGAGGCGCCAAGCAGCGTAAACATCTGCGTAAGATCGTCGAAATCCTCCAGCGAGTCGGCCACGATCACGCCGGCTTCGCGCCCCAGCGCCCGGATCACGGCATAATCGCCGGCAATTGACGCCGTGTGGCTGGCCGACGCCTTTGCGCCGGCAGGGGTCCGGCCCGCCCGGTACAACACAACGGTCCGGCCCGAATCGGTAATCGCACGGGCGGCCTTCAGAAACCGTAGCCCGTCGAGCGGCCTGAACCCCTCGACGTACACCGCGAACACGTCTATGCCGTCATCGTCTTTGAGATACGTCAGATAGTCGCCAACCGTGAGATCCATCTGATTGCCAAGCGTGATGGCGTACTTCGGATTGAGCGTCGCCAGCTTGCTGGCCCGTGCGACAGCAAATGCACCGCTTTGCGAAACGATGGCGAGGCGGGACGGGGCGCCCGTTGGCACCGGCAGCTTGTACTCGGGAATAAAGGTCGTATCGTAGCGACCGGGCATCGATCGGATACCGAGACAGTTGCCGCCGTTGATCACCGGCCCGCCCCACGCGCTCTGGCGCGCCTGCGCCAGCGCGTCGCGCATCCGCCGCACGATCGCGTCGCTGCCTGCCTTTTCTTCGAGTCCGCCGGGAATCAGCACGACGCTTTCGGCCGCCTGCCGCTCGACAATCTCGACCAGCGCCCCCGACGCCTGCGCGGCGTCGATGCAGATCACAAACATGTCGACCCGCTCGGGCAGCGATCGAATGTCCGGGACGCACCGGCATCCCTCGAGACGTTCGCTGCCGGGCTTGATGATAAAGATCCGGTCGCGGTCGAATCCCTCGCGGATGAGGTTGTTGACGATGATGTGGCCGGGATTGAGCCGCTCGGACACGCCCATGATCGCGGCCGACCGGGGTTCGAGCAGGTACTTCAGCTTGGCGAGGGGCCTGGGCGGTGCCGCCGTGCCGAGGCGCTGATCGGGGTCGCGCAACGTGACCAGCACGTCGAGCGCGGTCAGGCGGCCGTCAGATGCAAGGACGAACGGATTGACCTCGCATTCTGCGATCTGGTCGCCCAGGGTGCGCCCCAATTCCAGGAATACCTGGACCACGCCGATGATCGCATCGAGCGCAAGCCTGGCTGGTTGACCGCGCAGCGCACGCGTCGCCAACTGCACCACCGCCACCTGCTCCAGCGCGTGGCGCACGGTGTCCGGTGTGGACAGGTCCGGCGACAGCACGGCAACATCCCGGCCCACCTTGAAGTGGTCTGCCAGAAACTCCGTGTAGATGCCGCCCGCACCGATTGTCACCACCGGGCCGGCATCGTCTGTCCAGCGAAGGCCAACGAGAAACTCGTTCCCCAGACCCGTGGCATGCGGCACGAACTCGCTGATGGTGTAGCCCACCACGCCGCGCCCGCCCAGGCGCGCGTGCATATCCGCGATCGTGGAAGCGACCTGCCGCAGCGTCTTGTCGACGATGGCGACGCCGCCAATGTCGCTCTTGTGCAGGATCTGCGGTGACACGACTTTGATGGCGACCCGGGTGCCAGCCAATCGTCCCAGCGCCACTTCTGAGACGTCAGCGGCTGAGCCGACAAAGACGTGCCCTGGCGCCGGAAGCCCGAGCGCGGTGAGGAACTGGAGGCCTTCGGTTTCGAGCAGGACGTCACGGCCGTCGCGGCGCGCCGTGTGGAACACCTGTGTGATGAGCGCTGTATTCATATGCTGTGCACGGACCTACCGGCTGGCAGCGGCTTCGCGTCCCGCCGCCAGCGCCTTCAGGTTGGTCTCAACGACCTTCGTCCCCTTCGCCGCAAAGAGCGTGCGGACGAAGTGTTCGATCGTCTCCAGCTTGACGGGCAGCAGGTGGGACGCCGCGCCGACCATCACCATGTTGGTGGCGCGGGCCGACCCGGCCTGTCGTGCGAGGCGTTCGGCGTCGATCAGAATGGCGTGCGGCAACGCCCGGATTTGCGCCAGCAATCCCTCCATCTCCGGGTAGCTGGCGAAGTTGGTGACGGCGTCGGTCGACGTCAGCACCGTGCCGGTGTCCGACAGATAGGGCAGGTACCGGAGACTCTCGAGCGGCTCCATGCTGAGCACGAGCGACGCCATTCCGCGCGGAATCAGGTCGCTCGCGATGGGCTTGTCGGAGAGCCGGAGGTTGGCCTGCACCTCGCCGCCGCGCTGCGACATGCCGTGCACCTCGGATTGCTTCACCGACAATCCCTCGTGCATCGCGCTCGACGCGATAATCGCCGAGACCGATAG
Organism: Acidobacteriota bacterium; assembly: GCA_026393675.1. NCBI lineage: Bacteria > Pseudomonadati > Acidobacteriota > Acidobacteriota bacterium. Next base: position 22,419 of record JAPKZQ010000044.1, read on the forward strand.
CACGCCCTGTCCGCCGACGCCCGCAACGATGATGTCGAACTTCATGATGGCGTCCTCAGTGCTTCGACTCGCAATGGCGGCTGCGCATTCTTACGAGGTGATCCGGTGAACAATGCTCGCTCAGGCCGTCGCGGCCGCCTGCTCCTGCTTCCCGCGCTTGATCGTTTCGAGGCATTCGCGCACGGCGATGACGACCGACAACCCGCGATGCTCGAACTCGCGTCGCAGCACCTCGGTATTGTGCGCGTCGTGGCGCGGATGCGCTTCGAGCACGTGCAGGTGATCGGCGGGGATGCCCAGTCCCCGGACCAGCCCTTCCAGTTGGGAGGACGGCCGGATGGTCGGCTGGCCGCCTGTCATCCCGACCGTCTTGTTGTCGAGGATGAGCAGCGTCATCGGCGTGTCTTCGGTGATGGCATCGAGCAGCGGTGTCACGCCCGAGTGCAGGAACGTGCTGTCGCCGATGACCGCGACCACCGGATGCAGACCGGCTTCGGCGGCGCCCTTGGCCATCCCCACCGACGCGCCCATGCAGACGCACGACTGGATCGCGCTGTAGGGCGGCAGCGCCCCGAGCGTGTAACACCCGATGTCCGAGGTCACGACCGCATTGGGGAATCCGGCGAGCGCGGCCGTCATCGCGTGGAAACTGTCACCGTGCGGGCAGCCGGCGCACAACTGTGGAGGCCGGGATGGCAGCGTCAGTCCTTCGATCATCAGCCCTCGCCGCGCTTCCAGGCCGAGCGACGTTCGTACGATATCAGGGTTCAGTTCGCCGTCGGGCGGCACGTGGCCGGATTCGCGGCCCTGGATGTCGACAGCCGGCGGGACGATGCCGCGCAGTGCCCGCTCCAGGTAGGGATACCCCTCTTCGAGCACGAGGACTCGCCGGAGACCGCCGACAAACGCGCGAATGGCGTCGGCGGGAAACGGATACGCACCCACGTGCAGATGCGGAGGCGCGATGCCGAGGTCCTCGAGGTTTTCGATGTAGTAGTTGCGGGCCAGTCCCGTCGTGATGACCCCGAATTCCGCGGGAGATCCGGCCCCGGTCACGGTGTTGTGGGGACACGATGCCGTATAGCGCCGCATCTCGGGCTGCCGATCGAGCAGGGCCCGCCATTGCCGGCGCGCATTGGCCGGCAGCAGTATCCAGGAGGCCGGCGTCGCGGACTTCGCCACGGGATTCTCCGCCCTCGGCTCACCAGCCGTGACATTGCCCCGGCTGTGCGCGAGCCGCGTCACCAGCCGGATCATGATGGGGATCTGAAAACGCTCGGACAGATCGAACGCCTCGCGCGTCATGTCGTACGCCTGCTGGTGCGACGACGGCTCCAGGCAGATCACACGGGCGAAGTCGGCGAACAGGCGGCTGTCCTGCTCGTTTTGCGAACTGTGCATGCCCGGGTCGTCGGCGACGGCCACGACCAGGCCGCCGTTGATAGAGATGAGCGCCGAGTTCATGAAGGGGTCGGCCGCGACGTTCAACCCGACGTGCTTCATCGACACGAGCGCGCGCCGTCCGGCAAACGACACGCCAAGTGCTTCTTCGTACGCCGTCTTTTCGTTGGCGCACCACTGGGCGATCGGCCGTCCGTGCTTCCGCTGATAGCGAATCAGATACTCGGTAATCTCGGTCGACGGCGTGCCCGGATACGCGTACGCGGCCGTGAGGCCGGCGTGAACCGCGCCGAGCGCGACAGCTTCGTCGCCAAGCAGGACCATCTCACTCATGGGGAACTCCTGCGCACGGTTGGGGGGCGTTGGGGGACCCCAGAACGCGACCCGTGCGTTGTCGGGTGCCGGAGAGGCGGGGCTACTTGATGAGTGCCTCTACATCCCTGACGACCTCGTCAGGGGACCAATCACTACCATTGTATGTTTTCACAAGTGTGCCGCGGCGGTCCATCAGGACCGTCCGCAGATTGTGGGTGATGTTCTCACCTGTTGGGCCTTCGCGCGTGACGCTCAGGCCGAGCGCCGATCCGAACGCGTCGATCTCGCGGCGCGGCGCGGTCGCGAACCGCCAGATCGCGGCATCGGCTCCGACGTTTCTGGCGTAGGCCTTCAGCGTCTGCGGAGAATCGAAGTCCGGATCGAACGAAATGGAAAGCAGCCGCACGGCCATTTTGAGCGCGCGTCGCTGGACGAGGGCGCCTTGGATGGCGGCGAAATACTTGCTCATTCGTGGGCAATAGTCTGGCAACGGGCACCGGGTGTAGATGAACGTGAAGAGGAGATACTGGCCCCGGTAGCTCGAGAGCGCCAGCGGCTGTCCCGTTTGATCGGTCAGGGTGATATCCGGAATGGCGGCGCCAGGCTTGATGGGGTCGGGCAGCATGGGCTGGCCATGGCTTCGGCGTTCGGGCGGAAGGCTCCCGGTTTTCTGCAGCGTCGAGAGGAATGACTCCTCGTCAGTGACCACGAGCGTCGCCTTGACCAGGTCGCCTGCAGCGAGCCCGTCCAGCAGCGTCGGATTCTTGATGGGGAACGGCATCGTCATCGCGGGCATGAACCCCTTGATGTCGCCGTGCTTGATCGTGATCTCCGTGCGGTCGGCCTTGATGCGAAGGACTTCGCCTTCGAGTGGGTACTCGCGCGAGTTGACCGGCTTGCTGCCGCCGCAGGCGGTCAGGAGGACGAGTGGGGGAATCAGAATGAGCGCGAATCGTGCCCGTGTCATGTGGATCACTGTAGCGCGCCGTCGAACCCAGGGTAAAGCCGCGCCCTCGGGCGGAGCCGATCAGATCCGTGCGTGGGTCGCCGCAAACTCCACAATCTGCTGTTCGGCCCAGTAGCCGTCGTACCCGTCGCGCGCATCCTCGATATAGCCGCAGTGCCCGCCGTAGCGCGTGATGCGCAGCGAAATGTGCGGATTTCCCGTGACCTTCGGATCGCGAAACGGCTCGACCGGGATGAACGGATCGTCCTCAGCAGTGATGATGAGCGCGGGCACGCGGATCTGGTCCACCACCCGCATCGACGCGGCGCGGTAGTAGTAGTCGGCCGCGTCCTTGAACCCGTGATGCGGCGCGGTAAAGCGATCGTCAAATGCTCTGATGCTCCAGAGTCGCCAGAGTCCGGTAACGTCATAGCGTTCCGGGTGCATGCGTGCCTTCCGGCGAATCCGCTGCCGGAGACTGCGCATGAAGTGCCACTCATAGAGGTGGTTCTCGCCCCGTTCCATCGCGTCCATGCAGGCGCCGAGTTCCAGCGTGGGCGAGACCGCACAGACCGCGCGGAGCCAGGCCGGCGCCTCATCGCCAAACGTGCCCGCAAGCCGCAGCGCCAGGTTGCCGCCGAGCGAATAGCCCGACACCGCGATGGAGGGAAGGCCATCCACCTCGGCGAGTTCCTTCAGCACCGCGACCACATCAGCAGTGAGGCCCGAGTGGTACAGCCCCTCGGACAGGTGCTCGGTCCCGCCGCAGTTGCGTTGATTCAGGCGGACGACGTTGAAGCCGCGACGAAGCGCCTTGTCGGCGATGCCCAGCATGTAGTGCGCGGTGCTCGACCCCTCGAGGCCGTGCAGCGTGACCAGCGTGGGATGGGCCCGCGGATCGTCCTGCCAGTGGCAGTGCGCGAGGACGCGGGTTCGGGCCTCCACATCAAAGAGGCGCGTCGAGGCCGACGGCAGGTCCGGAAAACGGCGGCGCCGGGCCCAGGCGTAAATGGTCATCCGGTGGCCGCCACGCAGCCAACCCGGTGGAGCGAAGTCGTGCATCAGACGTCCAGTCTATCGCACGCACCGCCAAGCCTCCTCCCGACCGACGCGCGCGGCGGCAGGACGAGGCGTTTGGTGCCCGGTGGCAGCGCGCCTGGCCTCCGGCTGGAGTAGACTACTGCGCGATTGGCTATCCCGAACCATGTAGACGCGAGGAGCGCATGATGTCTAGAGCCAGACAGGTTGCTACCACCGTGCTGTCGCTACTCCTTGGCGTGGCCCTCGTCGCCGCGCCGCCGCCTCAGGCCCCGAAGAAACTCACCGTTGATCCCGTCGACGCGCGCGTGCAGGCGTTCAAGCAGCAGGCCATCGCCGATGTCGACCGCATGAAGGACCTGACGCAGCAGATGATCGATCAGGTGTACAGCTTCGGCGAACTGGGCTTTCAGGAGATCGAAACGTCCACGTACCTGAAGGGCGTGCTGCGCAAGAACGGGTTTGCCATCCAGGAAGGTGTGGCGGGCATTCCCACGGCGTGGACCGCGACATGGGGTTCGGGCAAGCCCGTGATCGCGATCGGGTCGGATATCGACAGCCTGCCGCAGACCAACCAGAAGCCCGGCGTGCCGTGGCACGAGCCGCTGGTCGAGGGCGCACCGGGACATGGTGAGGGGCACAATTCCGGCGTCCCGATGAACATCACGGCGGCGCTCGCCGTGAAGGCGATCATGGAACGCGAGAAACTGGCCGGCACCCTCATCATCTGGCCTGGCGTGGCCGAGGAACTCGTGGCCGCCAAGGCGTTCTACGTGCGCGACGGCCTCTTCAAGAACGTCGACGTCGTCCTGTTCTCGCACGTGTCAAGCGCGATGGCCGTTTCGTGGGGGTCGGACGCGGGCAACGGCCTCGTGTCGGTCGAGTATCAGTTCAAGGGACAGACGGCTCATAGCGCCGCCATGCCGTGGCGTGGTCGCAGCGCGCTTGATGCCGTCGAGTTGATGGATGTCGGCTGGAACTTCCGCCGCGAGCACCTGCGCATCCAGCAGCGATCGCATTACGTGATCACCGACGGCGGCGATCAACCCAACGTCGTGCCGGGCACGGCGTCGGTCTGGTACTACTTCCGCGAGACCGACTACCCGCACATCAAGGACATGTGGGATATCGGCAACAAGATGGCTGACGCGGCCGCGATGATGACTGATACGACCGTGACCTCACGCGTGCTGGGTGCTGCGTGGCCGCAGCACTTCAACAAGGTGGTCGCCGAGACCACCTACGCCAACATCAAGCAGGTCGGCATGCCGAAGTGGGATGAGGCCGATCAGGCCTTCGCGAGGGCGGTGCAGCGCGAGCTGAAACAGACCGAGCGCGGACTCGAGATGGAAGTCGGCAAACTCGGTGAGCCGATCAGGGAAGAGGACAAGCGCGGCGGCGGGTCTGACGATATCGGTGATGTCTCGTGGACGGTGCCCACCATCACGCTGCGGTACCCGGCGAATATCCCCGGCGCCACCGGCCATCACTGGTCGAGCGGCATCGCGATGGCGACCCCGATCGCGCACAAGGGGTGCACGGCCGGCGCGAAGGTCCACGCCCTCACGATGATCGATCTGCTCCTGAAGCCGGCCCTCCTCCAGCAGGCGTGGGAGTACTACAACACCGTCCAGACGAAGGACCAGAAGTACATCCCGCTCCTGCGGCCGCAGGACAAGCCGCCGACGTTCCTCAACGCGAAGATCATGGAGCAGTACCGCGAGAAGATGAAGAAGTTCTACTTCGACCCGGCGAAGTACAAGACGTACCTCGAGCAGTTGGGCGTGGCGTATCCGACGCTCTCGAAGCCGGCGGGGAAGTAGGGGCGCGATTCATCCGCCTTCGCGTGTCGCTTCGGCGGACCGCCGTAGCCTTGGCGGAGGTGGTCGCGCCCTTCGAGGCCGGGAGAAGGCGCCGGGTGGACGGACGCTTCCCCCGGCAAGTCAGCGCACGCGGTAGACAAAGAACCGCGCGTTGCGGTACGCGACCGGCAGGTCGAGCGTCCGCTCGCAGACCAGATAGTCAATCTCGAAGCGTCGCGCCAGTTCGCGCGCCCGTTGCGGCGTGAGCGCGTCGAACGAGCCGAGGGCCCTGATCCGTTCGGCGACGCGCATCGCGATGGGGCGCGAGTACATCGCGAGCGCCGCGTCCTTGACCTCTTCCAGATAGACATCGCGCGACGCCGCCACGCGCACACTGGTGCCGTAGCGCCACGCGTGTCCCGGGTCCGCCAGCACATGCGTCGTCGTCGGCGTCGCCTTCAACCAGTCCATCGCGTCCTGCCAATCGGTGTGCGGCAAGGACAGTTCCAGGACCGGCCGTCCGGGATGTTCGATCCACATGACGTACGCCCCGCGACCGATCGCCGCGCACACCATGATGATGGCGACGACCATGGCGCGACGATGGGACGTCGTTCCGCGCGATGTCGAACTGGTCCGGAGTCCCGGACCGTCAGCGACGGCCCACACCAAGTAGATCGTGCCAAGCACGTCCAGCATCCAGAACAGTCGCGAGATCTGTAGCTGAACGGCCAGCGCCATCCCGCGCGCGACCAGCGGAAGGGTGGCGAGAAAGATCCCGACCAGCACCAGCGCGCCCATGACGAGACCGGTTTCACGCGGGTGCAACTGGCCGGCCGAGCGGCGAATCAGAAAGACCGCGAGGACGACCGCCACGTAGAGGCCTGCGACGAGCCACATGCTGGCGGGCCAGGCGTTCGCAAACAGATAGTCCTTGGCCGCGAGCACCGCGAGCCACTCGGCGTCCATCCGCACGGTCCTTTCGGCGAGCGGACCCCATCCCACCGTCCAGACCATTCCCACGGCGGCCACCGCAGCAGCCGAGGCGAGCAGCCTCCGCCATCGCGGATCGCTGACGTAGATCGCCACGCCGAGCCACACCGCAAACCAGAAGGCCGTGGTCGGATGCACGATCGCAGCGAGCGCCACCAGGCCGATGGCCAGCCAGATCCGGGACCGCAGATACGTGCTGACGGCTGCCATGCCGATGCCAAACGCCAGCATCCTCGGCTGCATGTAGCTTTCGAGCGTGTTGACGCCGGTCAAGCCTACGCGATGGCGCAACGTCATGGCCGCGATGAGGGCCACCTGGGCCCATGGCGACAGTCCCAGCTGACGCGCGACACTCAGGCTCGCGGCCAGTAGTAGCACGAGCGTGAGCAGGTAGGCTCCGGCGAACAGCTGCGCGACGGTCGTTCCGGTTCTCGAGACCACGAGGGCCGCGACGCGGTTGACGAGGGTGAGCCCGTCCTGAGCCTCGATGACCACACGATCGCGAGGAAACAACTCGGGAGCGAGATGACGTTCGATGGCCGGCAGGTGGAACGCCTGATCGCCTACGCCAAAGCGGTAGCCACCGCTGTTGAGCGTGGCCACGAGGCAGAATGCCAGCGCGGCGAGACCATAACGAAGCGGCGTGAACGGCGAACGCATCACAAGAGTGGTCGCCGACGCCCACGCCAGATCAGTTCTGGCGCCGACGTGCGGATCGTGGCGATCACGATTCGTCCGCGCTCGGTCCGTAGATGCTGGGCACCTTGGATCCGGTCTGCCGGAGGTAGACGCTGAGCTGGCCCCGGTGATGAATCAGGTGGCTCATCACCCACGAGCGCCAGGCCACCGCCCGAGGCATCGAGAAGAGTTCCTTGCCGTCCTGCTTGAACACCCACGGACTCATCAGGTCCGCGTCGCTCATGCCTGCCAGCAGTCCGCGGATCTTCTTTGTGTTGTCGTCGAACATTTCCAGCACATCGGCTCGGGTCGACTTGGTCCGAGTCACGGAAGCCCCGGAGATCATGTTGAATTCCGCGTCCTTCAGGATCGTCTGGCCCCAGGAAGACACATCGGCGACGTGCGAGGCCAGACGACCGAGCGTCATCGACTTCTCGTGGGGCTGGAAGGCGAACCGGTCTTCCGCGACCCGCTCGAGCACCTTGCGGGTGACAGCCATCTCGTGATCGAACTCGGGGAGCAACCCGTCCTTGATTGCCATGGTGATCTCCTTCGGAAGCAGTCGCGCGGTGACCGTGTGGCTATTCGAGAATCCGGACGTAGCAGCCGAGGTGCCGCCGATCGGTGCTGCCCGGTTCCGTGTCGACGGGGTAGAAGCCGCGATCGGCAGTGATGACCAGGCGCACGGTGCCATCCAGTGACGTGGGTTTGATCAGGATGGCCCGTTCCTCGTCTGCGGCCAACTGTTCGGTCCACACGCGATCCGGCATCTCGATGTGGATGGTATTGGGCACCCGGCTGCGCAGCATCAGCTTCAGGTCTGAAATCAGCAGGCCCGATCGCGAGACCACCGACACTCTGGCCCGGCTCGCGCCACGCACCCAGAATCCGGTGGCGTCGGGATACGCCTGCTCGTCGTGGAACAGGAACAGCAGGCGGTCGTACGCGGCCGCCGCGCGCACGTCTTCGGCGGCAATCCGATCCAGAAACGGCACGACCCGGTAGGGAACGATCCGGAGTTCTCTGACCTGCTTCCCGAGCTTGCCGGATGTCGCAAAGCTCACCAGGCCCATATCGGCGGGCAGATCAAAGGCATCGCTCCACTGGCGCGTATCGGTACCCTCGATGCCCCACTCGATCATCGAGCCGCCCCAGGTTCCGGCCCGAAGCGCCAGGCGTCCCGAGAGCGGCCCCTCGTCCGACAGCGTCGCACGTCCAATGACCTGAATGCGGTACCGTCCGGCTGGCAACGCAAACCGGGCGTTGAACTGCGCGCCTTCCTGTTGGCCGGCCACTGGGGCCACCGGCCTGGCAGACAATTCGAACAGACTCGGCACGGTCCGCGCCTCGACGACCGAGAACGGATCCATCCGCAGGGCGATTGGGCGCGCGTGCGGATCGAAGCTGTCGAGCATCTCAATGTGGCGCCGGTCGCGCGCGTCCGGACCCGGTTTAAGCCACGATCCGATCATGACGGGCATGACACTGGTGGCCAGCAGGACCGCGAGCAGGGAACCCGCGTCGGCTCGCAGGAAGGCGAGCCCGCGTCCCGTGCGCGAATCTGCTGGTCGTCGGCCTCGAGTCGAGAGCCAACCGACCAGGCCCGTGCCGACCAGAATGGCCGCCAGCCAGATGCCAGCCTGCACGAGGCCGAGCCACGCCGACTGCGCGAGCAGATCCGGCGCATACACCCAGAGGTGCCAGTCGGGCGACAACCATGCGATCAGGCGAGACACCCCTTCGTGCCCATGCGCCATGAGCGCACCGCCGCCAACCGTCAGCGTCGCGACACTCGCCCCGAGGCCCATCAGGAGCAGCAGTCGGTAGATGGCCCGGCGTTCCGGATGCTGTCCCGCACGGCGATACTCGTAGGCCAGGGGCACCGCGGCCACCAGCAGCGCAGGCAGGGCCAATTCGCCAGGACGCGACGCGCCACCGCGCCACGCGTCAACCACCGCCGCCGATCCAACAAGGGCCGCCAGCAGCAGGCTCAACTCGATCGCGAATGCGCGAGCCTGTCCCCGTTGCCGCCACAGGGCCCAAAGCCCGACAATGGCAATGGCGAACGCTGGCGCATAGCTGATGGCGCCATACTCCTGATCGACCAGCAGCGCGAGCGCGTGCCGTCCCACCAGATTGAGCCCGGGAAACGGCGCCGGGCCTCCGAAGTAGGCAGGCGACAACCACAGGGACCCGGTGGTGGCGAGATTGAACGTCAGCCAACCCGCCACACTGGCCGCAGTTGGTGCGACGATCAGGCCGACCGACGCCACGAGTCCCCGGCCACCGGCCGCCCGTGTCGTCTGCCAGCAGCGCCACACGCCGATGCCAACGATGACGCCTGCGGCCGGAAGATAGGCGACGTGGAACCACGGCAGCGCTCCAGCGGCGAGACCTACGAGAAGCGATCGCCATGGACCCATCGCCAGCGCGCGTCCTGGGCCGCCCGTCATCGGCAGCGGAGCGTTCCACAGCGCACACGCTCCCGCCAGCACGAGGAGCAGTGCCGCTGGAACATCTGGTGACACCGTCACGCTGCCCACCACAACCGGCACGGACAGCGCCGTCGCCGCCCAGGCAAACGTCGCGGCGGAGACCGAATCGGTCACGTGTCTGGCCCACAGCCAAACCACGGCGGCAGCCAGAGCCGCCAGCACGCTCAGCAACAGCGCGGCGCCCGCGTAGCCGGCGATCCAGAAGCCAGGCATCAGTATCAGGGGCAGGCCAATCGGCAACAGCGTCGCCCCGGCCTTCGCGGCGCGGGCGTCGAGATCCTTCGCGTAATACGCCGAGTACGACCGCAGTCGATAGTTGTTCTCGACGTTGAGATCGCCGTCGTTGACCAGGCTCTGCGTGGCGACCAGGTAATGAGGTTCATCGCCGCTCGGAAGCACTCCGGACGGCGCCAGCCCGCGAGAGGCTCCGACCAGCACAAGCATGGTGGCCGAGAAGACGATCAGGAAGGCGCGAGAGGCGGGCAGCACGTGCAGTGCGGCAACCACCTGGCGTCCGCCGCCCGATCCAAGGGCGGCCCACACCACCTGGGCGAGCACGATCACCCACACGAGATACCGGCCTGGGCCGGCGAACACCCGCAGGACGGGCAACCCGTCGGCCAGCCACGGCACGTAGGGAAGCAGCAGCACCGCCAACCCGTAGAGCGGAAGGACCGGATCGGTCGTCGGTCTGCCTGGCGCGGCGCGGAGTTCAAACAGGACACCGAGCAGCAGCGCCAGGGACACGCTTCCCGCCAGTTGCGCGAGCCCCGGCAACATGGCGATCCGGACGGTGCCTGATGGTCCGTCGACCACGTCGAGCACGCCCAGCGAGATCCACAACGCCACGCCCGCCGTGGCCCATGCGCCCAATGACCGGAATGTCACGATGTTCTCTCGCAGATCACCCTGCAACCACCTCCAGTAATTCTACCCGGGCTCATGCGTCCGTGGGAGAATCATGAAACGACGGATATCCGGCGAGGGGCGATTTCGGCTTTGACGTGTCTTTCCGTAACATCTTGCGATCAAAGCGACTCGCGCACGGGAACAAGCTGGCAACCGGCTTGCTGTGACAACAGCCAGCCCCCGCTCCCGCGGACGGACTTGCCGGAAACTCGGCGGGCCGCCGAGCGCTGCTGTCAGTCTCCCCAACTCCCCCTCGCGCCGGCACGTCCGCCCGACAGCGCCCTCTGCGCTATGCTGCTTGTTGGGACAAATGCGTCCATGTGCGCCGTGTTCTGGCGCAGGCGGACGCCGAAAGCCTCCGGTCACGAGAGCCCATGAATGACGCAACGACAGAACGCCGGGAGCGGGTGACGCTCGAGCCGGCCGCGCTGCAGCAGATCATCGATGCGCTGCGGGTGGATGGATATCGGGTCCTCGGTCCAGTCCTTGGCAACGGCGCCATCGTGTATGACGACCTGGCGTCGACCGACCAACTGCCTGCCGGGAAGACCGACCGGCAGCTGCCTGGATCATACAGGCTCGTGCCCGACGAGTCGGGGGCGTGGTTCGCGTACACCGTGGCCCCGCAGAGCTGGAAACGCTATTGCTACCCGCCGGTCTCACGGTTGTGGCGGGCGGAGCGCAAAGGCTCAGGCTTCACGCTGGTCGCCGAGACCGACGCGTCCCCGCCGATGGCGTTCATCGGTGTGCGGGCGTGCGACATCGCCGCGATGCAGGTGCAGGACCGTGTGCTGCTGCAGGGGCCGCATGCCGACCCGGTGTACCGGCACCACCGCCAGCGGGCGTTCGTGGTCGCGGTGAACTGCGGTGAAGCCGGCGGCACGTGCTTCTGTGCCTCCATGGGGACCGGGCCATCGGCCACAAGCGGATTCGACATCGCGCTCACCGAAGTCGTCGATGGCGGCCGGCACTACTTTGTCGGCGCGGCCGGGAGTGATCGCGGTGCGGCCGTGCTGCGCGGCGTGACGACTCGACCCGCGACCATTGAGGAAACCGGCACAGCCGACGCGCTGGTGGCCAGGGCCGCGACGCACATGGGCCGGGCCGTGACGACCGACGGGTTACAGGAGCGCCTGGCCCGCAACGTCGAGCACCCGCGCTGGGATCGGGTGGCGCAGCGATGCCTGACCTGCGCCAACTGCACGATGGTCTGCCCGACCTGTTTCTGCGCGACCGTCGACGACCAGACCGATCTCTCCGGTGCGCACGCCTCACGCCTGCGCACGTGGGACTCCTGCTTCAATCTCGACTTCTCGTACATCCATGGCGGCAGTGTGCGGCCTTCGCCCTACGCGCGATACCGCCAGTGGTTGACCCATAAGTTCAGCACCTGGGTCGATCAGTTCGGCACGTTTGGCTGCGTTGGATGCGGCCGCTGCATCACGTGGTGTCCTGTCGGCATCGATGTGACCGAAGAGGTGCGGGCCTTTGCCGGCGAGATCCCGGCCGAGCCGCCTGCCGCGTCCGTGTAAGGAGAAGATGATGCACACGCTCGAACCCATCCTCGCCGAGCATCCATTCCTCAAGGGCTTGAAACAGGAGCACCTGGCGCTGTTGGTCGGCTGCGCCTCGAACGTGCGGTTCGAGGCCGGCGCGTTCGTGTTCCGCCAGGGCCAGGAAGCCAATCACTTTTACATCCTCCGCGACGGAAAGGTGGCGGTGGAACTGTTCGCCCCGCAGAAGGGTGCCGTCGCTATCGACACCTACGGCGAGGGCGACGTGCTCGGCTGGTCGTGGCTGATCCCGCCGTATCACTGGCGGTTCGACGCACGTGCGATCGAGCCGACGCGCGCGATCTCGCTCGATGCCCGCTGCATGCGCACCAAGTGCGAAGACGATCACGAACTCGGATACGAACTGATGAAGCGGTTCGCCAGGATTATCGAGCAGCGCCTCGACGCCACCCGGTGGCAGCTGCTCGACGTCTATGGCGTGCGTTCCTGACGGGGTGCGGGTGATGAACGGATTGGCTCAGAGCCCCATGCTGCCGGACCTCTACACGGTCCAGCAGGTGCGCCGGGAGACCGACGACACCTTTACGCTTGAGCTGGGATTGGCGGCCGGACGGCAGCCGTTCCGATTCTTGGCCGGGCAGTTCAACATGCTCTACGTCCGCGGGATCGGCGAGGTGCCCATCTCGATCAGCGGGGACCCCGGCAGCCCGGAGACGCTCGTGCACACGACGCGCGCGGTCGGCGCGGTGACCCGGGCCATGCGAACGATGAAAGTAGGCGACATGCTGGGGGTGCGCGGGCCCTTTGGCGTCGGCTGGCCGGTGGAGCAGGCGGTGGGCCACGACGTCCTGGTGGTGGCGGGTGGAATTGGCCTGGCGCCGCTGAGGCCGACGGTCTATCAACTGCTCGCCAATCGCGATCGCTACGGCAAGATCGTCATCCTCTACGGCACCCGCACGCCGGCCGACATCCTGTTCCGCAAGGAGGTCGAAGCCTGGCGCGCGCGGCTCGACATCGAGGTGTACGTGACGGTCGACCGCGCGACCGAGGGGTGGCACGGCAACATTGGCGTCGTCACCAAATTGATCCCGAGGGCGCCGTTTGACCGAACGCGGACGGTGGCGATGATCTGCGGCCCGGAGATCATGATGCGCTTCACCGCGCTCGAGCTCGAGAAGCGCGGCGTCGACACCGATCACATCTACCTGTCGATGGAACGCAACATGAAGTGCGGCATCGGACTGTGCGGGCACTGCCAGTGCGGTGCCACCTTTATCTGCAAGGACGGGCCGGTGTTCCGGTACGACGCCATCCAGGGACTGCTGTCCCAGCGGGAGATCTGACATGGCAGGCAGGTCCACACCCACACTGGCCGTCTGGAAGTTCGCCTCGTGCGACGGCTGCCAGCTGTCGTTGCTCGATTGCGAGGACGAACTGCTCGAGGTGGCCGGCGCCGTGGAGATTGCGAATTTCCCGGAGGCCTCCAGGGCGGTTGCGAAGGGGCCGTACGATATTTCGCTCGTCGAAGGCTCGATCACGACGCCGCATGACGCGGAGCGCATCCACAAGATCCGCCGCGCGTCGCAGGTGTTGATCAGCATTGGCGCCTGCGCGACGGCGGGTGGCATCCAGGCGCTGCGCAACTTCAAGGACGTCAAGGAGTACATCTCGATTGTCTACGCCACCCCGGCGTACATCGAGACGCTCAACAAGTCGACCGCCATCCGCGACCACGTGGTTGTCGATTTCGAGCTGCGCGGGTGTCCGATCAGCAAGACGCAGCTGGTTGAAGTGCTGAGCGCGTACCTGAACGGCCGCAAGCCAAACATCCCGAACTACAGCGTCTGCGTCGAGTGCAAGCTGAAGGGGAACGTGTGCGGCCTCGTCGCGTTCGGGCCGACGTGCCTGGGGCCGGTGACGCAGGCCGGCTGCGGTGCCCTGTGCCCGACCTACCACCGGGGCTGCTTCGGGTGCTTCGGTCCGAAGGAAGCGGCCAACACGGCGTCGCTCGCCGCCACGTGGCGGGCGCAATGGGTGACGAGCGAACAGCTCGTGCGGCAGTTCCGCGGCTTCAACGCCTACGCCGAGGCCTTCCGCAAGGAGAGTGAGGCCAATGAGAAGTAAGACGATCAAGGTCGACATGCTCGCCCGCGTCGAGGGCGAGGGCGGCCTGACGGTGAAGGTGAAGGACGACAAGGTCACCGACGTCAAGTTCACCATCTTCGAACCGCCGCGGTTCTTCGAGGCGTTCCTGCGAGGGCGGTCGTACGACGAAGTGGTCGACATCGTCGCGCGCATCTGCGGCATCTGCCCGGTGGCGTACCAGATGAGCGCGGCGCATGCCATCGAGGACGCGTTCGGCGTCACCGTGTCGGAAGAGCTGCGGCAGTTGCGCCGGCTGCTGTATTGCGGCGAGTGGATCGAAAGCCACGCGCTCCACGTCTTTTTTCTGCATGCGCCGGACTTTCTCGGCTACCAGGACGCGATCGCGATGGCCCGGGACCATCTGCCGGTGGTGCAGCAGGCGCTTCAGCTCAAGAAGACCGGCAACGATCTGGTCGCGCTTATCGGCGGGCGCGAGATCCACCCCATCAGCGTGCGCGTCGGCGGGTTCTACAAGGTGCCGACCAGGGCCGAACTCGCGCCCCTGGGCGAGAAGCTCAAGTGGGCGCGCGATGCGGCGATCGAGGCCGTCATGTTCACGGCCGGACTGCCGTTCCCAGACTTCGAGCGCGATTACGAGTACGTGGCGCTCCGCCATTCCCATGACTACCCGTTCAACGAGGGGCGCCTGGCGTCGAACAAGGGGCTGGACATCGCGGTCCGGGAGTACGACCAGAATTTCGAGGAGCAGCACGTCGCCCACTCGAACGCGCTCCATTCCATCCATACGGGACGAGGTCCGTACCTGGTCGGGCCGCTGGCGCGCTACAACCTGAACTACGACCGGCTCTCGCCGATTGCCCGCGACGCCGCTATGCGGGCGGGTCTTGGGCCCACCTGTCACAATCCGTTCAAGAGCATCATCGTCAGGGCCGTCGAAATTGTGTACGCCTGCGACGAGGCGCTGCGCATCATCGAGTCGTATGAGAAGCCGGCCAAGGCGGTCGTCGACTTCAGGCCCACGCCTGGCGTCGGCTACGCGTGCACCGAGGCGCCGCGCGGGATCCTCTTCCATCGCTACCGCCTCAATCCGCGCGGGCAGGTGCTCGACGCGAAAATTGTCCCGCCGACATCGCAGAACCAGAAAATGATGGAAGCGGACCTGCGGGAGTACGTCACGCCCCGCATCAACACGCCCGTCGATGCCTTGACGTGGCAGTGCGAGCAGGTGATCCGAAACTACGATCCCTGTATCTCGTGCGCCACGCATTTTCTGACGCTCAACGTCGAGCGCGTGTAGAAGGAGTACCGTCGCATGTCGTCTGACCGGGAAGCCGTTTCACTCAAACCGCCGTTCAAACCGCCCTCCAACGTGCTGGGGATCGATCGCCATCCGCTCGAGAATTTCTTCTCGCCGCGTACGGTGGCGGTGGTTGGCGCCACGGAGAAGGTCGGCAGCGTCGGCCGGACCATTCTCTGGAACCTCATCACCAACCCGTTTGGGGGTACGGTCTTTCCGGTCAATCCGAAGCGATCCAGCATCCTCGGCATCAAGGCGTACCCCTCGCTGAAGGACGTGCCAGAAACGGTGGACCTGGCCGTCGTCGTGACGCCAGCTGGGGCGGCGCCAGACGTCATCAAGGAAGGCGTGGAGGCGGGCATCACGTCGACCGTCGTCATCTCGGCCGGCTTCAAGGAGATTGGTCCGGTTGGTGTCGAACTCGAGCGTCGGATTCTCGAAGAAGCAGCCAAAGGCGGCATGCGGGTCATCGGTCCCAACTGTCTGGGCGTGATGAGCCCGATTTCCGGCCTCAATGCCACCTTTGCGAGCAGCATGGCGCGCAGCGGGTCGGTCGGGTTCATCAGCCAGAGCGGCGCGCTCTGCACGGCCGTCCTCGACTGGAGCCACAAGATGTCGGTGGGCTTCAGCGCCTTTGTCTCGATCGGATCGATGGTGGATGTCGACTGGGGCGATCTGATCGGGTACCTCGGGCAGGATGCGCGGACCAGGAGCATTGTGCTGTACATGGAGTCGATTGGCGACGCGCGGTCGTTCCTGTCGGCGGCCCGTGAAGTTGCGCTCACCAAGCCGATCATCGTCATCAAGGCGGGGAAGACGCAGGCGGCGGCCAAGGCGGCCGCGTCGCATACCGGCGCGCTGGCCGGCAGCGACGAGGTGCTCGACGCGGCGTTCCGGCGCTCCGGCGTGCTGCGCGTCAAGACTATCGCCGAGCTGTTCTACATGGCCGAGGTGCTCGCCAAGCAGCCGCGCCCGAAAGGCCCGAGACTCACCATCCTCACCAATGCCGGCGGGCCTGGAGTGCTCGCCTGCGATTCGCTCATCAGTCATGGCGGGGAACTGACCGCCATCTCGGATGAAGCGATGGCGGCCTACAACGAGTTGCTGCCGCCGCACTGGAGCCACAACAACCCCGTGGACATTCTCGGAGATGCCGAGCCCGAGCGGTATGCCAGAGCGCTCGACATCGCGGCCCGGGACGCGAACGCCGACGGGATGCTCGTCATCCTCACGCCCCAGGCGATGACCGATCCCACCCAGACCGCCGAGGCACTCAAGGCGCACGCGCGCCAGTACACCAAGCCGGTGCTGGCCAGCTGGATGGGCGGCGCGGATGTGGCGGCCGGAGAATCGATCCTCAACAAAGCCGGGATTCCGACGTTTTCCTATCCCGACACCGCGGCGAAGACGTTCTCGTACATGTGGCGATACAGCGACAACCTCCGGGGGCTGTACGAGACGCCAGCGCTGCCGGAGGACATCGAGGGGATCCCGGATCGCGACGCTGCCGCGCGCATCATCGGACATGCCCACTCCACCGGACGGACGCTGCTGGCCGAGCACGAGTCGAAGCAGTTGCTGGCGGCGTACGGGATTCCGACGGTGCCGACGCGGATCGCCGTCGCGATTGACGAGGCCGTGCTCCACGCGGACAGCCTCGGTTATCCCGTCGTGCTGAAGCTCTACTCCGAGACGATCACCCACAAGACCGACGTCGGGGGTGTGCACCTGAATCTTCGAGACGCCGATGCCGTCTGTCGGGCCTGGCAGTCCATCAAGGCGTCGGTGACCGAAAAAGCCGGGGCACAGCATTTCCTCGGCGTGACCGTTCAACCGATGGTCCAGTTCGAGGGCTACGAGCTCATCGTCGGGTGCAGCCTCGATGCGCAGTTCGGGCCGGTGCTCCTGGTCGGGGCTGGCGGCCAGCTGGTGGAGGTATTCAAGGACCGCTCGCTGGCACTGCCGCCGTTGACGACGACCCTGGCACGGCGGATGCTGGAACGCACCCAGATCTACTCGGCGCTGAAGGGCGTGCGCGGGAGGGCGCCGGTGGACCTGGCCGCGCTCGATGAACTGCTGGTGCGCTTCAGTCAGCTGGTGGTCGAGCAGCGCTACATCAAGGAGATCGACATCAACCCGTTGAAAGTGTCGGCCGAACAGTTCGTCGCGCTCGACGCGCGGGTGGTGCTCCACGGCGCGGACGTCAAGCCGGAGGCGCTGCCGCGGCTCGCGATTCGCCCGTATCCGCGTCGCTACGTGCGCGAGGCGACGCTCAAGTCCGGGGCGGCCGTCACGATCCGTCCCATCCGCCCCGAAGACGAACCGTTGATGGTGACATTCCACGAAGGACTGTCGGAACGCAGCGTGTACCTGCGGTACTTCCACCTGCTGAAGCTCGGGAGCCGCGTCACCCACGAACGGCTGACGCGCATCTGCTTCATCGACTACGACCGCGAGATGGCGCTGGTGGCCGAGATCCGCGATCCGCAGACCGGGGAGCGCGAGATTATCGGCGTGGCACGTCTGCACAAGATCCACGGCACCAATGACGGCGAGTTTTCCATCCTCGTGATCGATCGCTACCAGAGACAGCGCCTCGGGTCCGAGCTGATGCGGCAGCTGATCGAGATCGCGCGTGGGGAAGGCTTGTCGCGCCTACGCGCCGACGTGCTGACTGAGAACACCGACATGCAGCGCATGTGCGAGAAGCTCGGCATCATCATCCGCAGGACCGACGACCCGCAGTTGGTGGCCGCGGAGATGTGGCTGTAAGGGCGCAATGAATTACGCCCGCGTGAGCCAATCGTGACCTCGACTCCCGACTCCCGACTCCCGACTCCCGAACCCCGAACCCCGAATCCCGGTCAGGTGCTGGTGATCGGCATCGGCAACGAGTTCCGCCGAGATGACGGGGTGGGCATTGCCGTCGCACGGTCGATCAGGGCCCTCGCGCTGCCCGGCGTCGAGGTGTACGAACGTTGCGGCGAGGGCACCGATCTGATCGCGTCGTGGTGCGATCGCCCCTTCGTCTTCGTTATCGATGCGGTCAGTTCCGGCGCGCCGGTCGGAACCGTCCACAGATTCGAACTCGCAGGGGGGCAGGCCGTTGTCCCCATCCCTCCCGCGCGCGTCTTTCGCGGGACGTCCCACCAGATTGGCCTGGGCGAGGCCATTGAACTCGGCAGGCTGCTCGGGCAGCTTCCGTCACGACTGGTGGTCTACGGTATCGAGAGCGCGGAATTCCGCGACGGGGTCGGGTTGTCCACGCTGGTTGAGCAGGCCGCCGCCGAGGTCGTCGCTCGCGTCACGGCCGACTGCGCGGCGTTATGAGAAATGGGGTCAGACCCCAATTCTCGCGCCAAACCCAGCCGCAGCAACGCCAGCGACTGAGCACCCAGGGGATAGACAGACGCATCGGCGCCAGCGCTGATCGCGGGCGGCGTGCCGTTGGTGTCGAACAGGCACGTCCACGTGCGTCCCTCCGCTGATGGCGGGAGGGTAAAGCGGATGGGCGCGACGTCGGCATTCAGCAGGATGAGCAGCGTATCGTCGCGGACTGGGGCGCCACGGTCGTCGAGTTCCGCAATCGCGTCCCCGGCCAGCATGGCGCCGAGCGAGCGGGCCTGGAATGCGTTCCACGTGGCATCGGTCATCTCGCGCCCGACCGGATCGAACCACAGAATGTCGGTGACGTGTTGACCGCGACCGCCGCGGCCCTGGAAAAACGTCCGACGGTGCAGGATGGGATGACTGGTGCGGAGCCGGACGAGGTCACGGACAAACGTCAGCAGGTCGGCCTGCTCGCGGCTCAGGTTCCAGTCGAGCCAGCTGATCTCGTTATCCTGGCAGTAGGCGTTGTTGTTGCCGCGCTGTGTCCGGCCGAACTCGTCACCCGCGCAGATCATCGGCACGCCTTGCGACAGCAGCAGCGTCGCCAGCAGATTGCGCATCTGCCGGGCACGCAGCGCCAGCACGGCGGCATCATTGGTTGGCCCTTCCACGCCGCAGTTGCAGCTCAGGTTGTTCGCCTCGCCGTCGTAATTGCCTTCGCCATTCGCCTCGTTGCGCTTCGCCTGGTAGCTGACCAGATCGCGCAGCGTGAACCCGTCGTGTGATGTCAGAAAGTTGATGCTCGCGTAGGGACGTCGGCCGCCCTGCGCGTACAGGTCGCTGCTGCCCGCCAGCCGGCTGGCCAGTTCAGAAACCTGCCCGCCCTCGCCGCGCCAGAAGCGACGGACCAGATCGCGGTACCGGCCGTTCCATTCCGTCCCGCCGGCGGGGAAGTTGCCGACCTGATATCCGCCCTCGCCCAGGTCCCACGGTTCGGCAATCAACTTGACCTGCGAGAGAACCGGATCCTGCTGGATGATGTCGAAGAACGATCCGAGTTTGTCGACCTCGAACAGCTCGCGAGCCAAGGCGCTTGCCAGATCGAACCGGAAACCGTCGACGTGCATGTCGACGACCCAGTACCGAAGGCTGTCCATGATGAGCTGCAGCACGCGCGGGTGGCGCATGTTCAGCGTGTTGCCGCAGCCGGTGAAGTCCTGGTACAGACGCGGATTGCCGGGCATCAGCCGGTAGTACGACGCGTTGTCGACGCCGCGCATCGAGAGGGTCGGCCCGACGTGATCGCCTTCGGCCGTGTGGTTGTACACCACGTCGAGAATAACCTCGAGACCCGCTTCGTGCAGCGCCCGCACCATCATCTTGAACTCGCGCACCGCCGCCATGCGCCCCCTGGCCGAGGCGTAGCGGACGTCGGGCGCGAAGTAGGCCAGCGAGTTGTAGCCCCAGTAGTTGGTGAGACCGCGCGAGACGAGGTCGCGATCGGTGGCGTGGAGATGGACCGGCATCAGCTCCACCGCGGTGACGCCGAGCTCCTTCATGTGCTGCAGGGCCGCGTCCGACGACACGCCCAGGTACGTGCCCCGCAGCGACTCGGGCACGCCCGGATGGCGGTACGTGAAGCCCTTGACGTGCAGCTCGTAGATGATCGTCTTGTGCCACGGCGTGCGCGGCCGGCGATCGTCGCCCCACGTGAAGGCGGGGTCGATGACCGCCCCAAGCGGCGCCACCGCCGCGTTGTCACGCGTGTCTGGCGTCAGGTCCTGCTGGCTCGCGTCGCGGTCGACTCCGTAGATCGCATCGTCCCACTGCAGCTTCCGGCCGATCGCCTTGGCGTACGGGTCGAGCAGGATCTTCGCGGGATTGAACCGATGGCCATCCTGCGGCGCATACGGGCCGTGCACCCGATAGCCGTAGAGTTGCCCGGGTCTGACGTCCGGGAAGTAGCCGTGCCAGACGTGATCGGTCCGCTCGGGCAGCCGGACGCGCACCGTCTCGCGCGCGTCGGCGGCCGAGTCGAACAGGCAGAGATCAACCGCCGTCGCGTGTTCCGAGAACAGAGCGAAGTTCACGCCCAGGCCGTTCCACGTCGCGCCAAGCGGATGCGACCGGCCGGGCCACGCACGCATGGTCATTTGCCGAAATTGACCGTCGGGACCTTCTTCGCCTCGGGGGGTGTCTGGAAGTAGGGGTATTCCTTGAAGCGGAACATCGACGCCGTGATGTTCGAGGGGAACTCGCGGCGCTTGGTGTTGTACGCCTGGACCTTCTCGTTGTACCGCATCCGTTCGACGGCGATGCGATTCTCGGTGCCGGACAACTCGTCCATCAACCGGTTGAACGACTCGTTGGCCTTGAGCTGCGGATAATTCTCGACCACCATCAGCAATCGCGCCAGCGCGGACGACTGCTCGTTGGCCGCGGCCATCTTGGCCTCGGGCGTGCTGGCACCCGCCAGTTTCGCCCGCGAGGCGGCGACGGCCTCGAAGACTTCCTTCTCGTGGCTCGCGTAGCCCTTGACCGTGTTCACCAGGTTTGGAATCAGGTCGTTTCGGCGCTGAAGCTGGTTCTCGACCTGCGACCACTGGCTCTTGATGGCCTCTTCCTGGCCGACAAACGTGTTGTACGAGCATCCCGACAGCGCCATCGCCGTCAGGACGATGCAGGCATTGATAATCAGTCGTCTCATCGTGTCCATCCAGATGTCGATTGCATTCATTCTACGCGTTTAGGGGCGTGCCGGATGTCTGGTGGCTACCAGCTCGACCCGCCGCCGCCCCCGCCACTGCCGCCTCCGCCAAACCCGCCAAATCCACCCCCGCCGCCAAACCCACCACCGCCGAATCCTCCCACGCCGCCGGTCCACCCGCTCCACCCCCCGCCACCCCAGCGATTCGACCGGCGCACCGAGGATGGCGAGATGAACCACCCGATGATTCTTGCGATGCCAAAGAGGAGCACCAGAATGATGATGCCGATCGACGGTAACCCGGTCGAGCGCGTCGACGGCCGCTGGCTCACGGGCGCGGGCCGGCGTACGCCGCCGACTGAGACCCCTCGCGCATCCGCGATATGGAGCGCGAAGTACTCGACGCCGGCGCGCAGGCCCTGACCATACTCTCCGCGCTTGAAGCTGGGCGTCATGACCTGCCGGCTGACGTCGCCCGCGTACCCGTCAGTGATGATCTCTTCGAGGCCGTAGCCCACCTCAACCCAGACCTGCCGCTCCTTGATCGCGAGCAGCACCAGCAGGCCGTTGTCCTTGCCCTTCTTGCCGATGCCCGAGCCTCTGTTTGCGAACATCTTGACGGCGAGTTCCTTCGCATCCGCGTACGGGACCACCGTCGCGACGGTGGCGACAATCATGGTGTCGCCCGTCGCCGCGAGCAGATCGCGAATCGTGCGGTCCATCGCGACCTTGCTCTGTCCGTCGATCACGTTGGCGAAGTCGTTGATCGGGGCCGTGAGCGGCGGGGGCGGCGGCTGGGCATGACTCGGGCGAGCCACGCCAGCGCAGATGCCAAGCGTCATCACGATCGTGATGAACCCGGACGCGAGAGAGCGACCGCGAGAGGTCATGCGAGGGGCCATCTCACGCCTGCCACGCATCAACATAGTGCACTAGGCGTTCGACCACGTGGATGTACGCCGGATAGAGACTCTGCGCGTCGGTGGCGCTGATGCCCTTCGATCCACCAGCCGCCAGGACCTGTTGTACGACTCCGGGCGTGAGGCCCACCGTGGCTTCGAGGTGGCCCGCGAACCGGGCGGCATCCGTGACGTCGACGCCCTCGAGACGGGCCATGCTCACCAGCAGCAGCCGGAACGGACGCGCCGACGCCTGGATGATAGCCCCAAGTTCTCGAGGCTGAGCCGCAGCCTGGATGTAACCTTCACGCAGATGCAGCAGATGACTGCGCGCCTGGACCTCGCACGCCCGACGAATATCGGCCGGAGCTACGGTCAATCCCGCCAGCACATCGGTGCCGAAGACGACGCGGTGATGGGCGAGGATCTCGCCGAGTTCGAGCGGGAACGCATCAAGCGACCGTGCGAGCTCGGACCCCGGTATCAGGAGCGGTGTCGCCAGTCCACGTCGCTTCCACGTGCTGGCGAGGTTGGCGCACGCGCGCAGATCGCTGGCGTCAATCGACTCGACGATCACCAGCGTGTGAACGTGGCCATGCGCCTCTCCAGCCGCACCGCCCGTCAGCGCCTCGGCCTCTCCATTGCCGCCGTAGATCGACACGGACTGGAGCCGCTTGCCGAAGATGGTGTCGAGTTCGTGGAGGAGCTTGATGACGGGTTCGGGAATGGTCTCTGGGTCTGCCATAGGCTCTATTCTACTAAGTCATACGAGAAAAGACGCCGTCGGGGTTCAAGACGCGGGAAGGACTGGTAGAATCCCCGCATGCGCCTCCGGATCATCAAAGTCGGCTGCTTCGGCGGGGGAACGGGGCTGCCGAGCGTGCTGGGCGGATTGAAGCGGAATCCCTGGATCGACCTCAACGCCATCGTCACGATGTTTGACAGCGGCGGAAGCTCGGGCCAGCTTCGGGACGAACTGGGTGTGTTGCCCCCGGGCGACATCCTGAAGTGTGCACTGACATTGGCCCGCAACGAGCGCGAGGCGCGGCGGGTGCTGCTGTCGCGCTTGCCGACGCTCGAGGACTCGCGGCTGGCCGGGCACACCGGCGGCAATCTGCTGCTGTCGATGATGGAGCGCTACAGCGGCAACTTCATGGCCGCCGTCGAAGGCCTGCGCTCGCTGCTTGGCTGCAAGGGCCGCGTGTGGCCGGTGAGCATCGATCAGGCATCGCTCTGCGCGCGCTACGCCGATGGTCACGTGACGAAGGGCGAGAACCAGATCGATGCGCGCCAGACGGCCGGGCATGTGATCCAGGATATCTGGCTCGAGCCGGAGGTCAGTATTCACGCGCAGGTGGCTGCGGCCGTGCAGGATCTGGACGCGGTGGTGATTGGCCCCGGCAGTTTCTACACGAGTCTGCTGCCCGTGCTCGCCGTGCAGGGCATGGCCGAGGCCCTGGCACCGGTTCCTGGCCCGATCGTGCTCGTGGCCAACCTGCTCACGGAAGGGCGTGGCATGGACGGATTCACGGCGGCCGATGAGGTGAGCCGGATCGAGTCGTTCATCAAACGCCGCGTCGATGCGGTCGTGTTCAACGAAGGTCGGCCATCAGCCGACGTGCTCGCGCGGTACGGCGCCGAACACAAGCGGCCGCTCGAACTCGGCTCGCTGCCCGACCATTGCCGGCTTGTCAGCGGCACGTTCTGGCGGCGGGACATCGCGCGTCACGATCGGCCGAGACTGGGGCACGCGCTGTGGGCGGTACTGGCCGGTTCGCTGGGCGCCGCGCGCCCCAGGGAGGCCGGCGAGGCCGTGACCACCCATGGATGACGCCACGCTTCGCGACCTCGGATTGCTGCTGGCGATGTGTGGCGGCGCAGCGGTCGGGGTCGAGCGCGAGCGGTCGGGCCATCTCAAAGGCCAGGAGGGTCGTTTTGCCGGCGTGCGGACCTTCACGCTGCTCGGGGGCTTGGGCGGCGGCGCGGGATGGCTCTACGCCGCTAATCTCACATGGCTCGGGGTCGTGCTGCTAGCGAGCGGGGCGATGATGGCGCTGCTCGCGTACGCGGCCGCGTCGCGCGAGCACGACATCGATGGCACCACCGAGGTGGCCGCGCTGGTCACCTTGATGGCCGGCGTCTTTGCCGGAGCGGGGCAGGCTCGCCTGGCTGGCGCGATCATCGCCGTCACCGTGCTGATCCTGGTAGAGAAGTCGCGAATGCACGACTTCGTCGATCGGATGGACGAGATGGCAATGCGCGCCGCCATTCGATTTACAGTGATGGCCGTCGTCATCCTCCCAATGCTGCCCGAAGGCCCGTACGGTCCGCTCGGCGGATTCCGGCCACGCCAACTGTGGATGTTCGTGCTGTTTTTTTCGGGCCTCAGCTTTATCGGCTACGTGGCGCGCATGTTTGTGGGCGCGCGGCAGGGATATCTCATCGCCGGGCTGCTTGGCGGAATGGTGTCGTCGACGAGCGTGACGCTGACGTTTGCGCGGGCGAGCCGGACCGAAGATACGCAGGTCGGCGCGCCACTCGGCTATGGGGTGATCGGGGCGTGTACCGTCATGTTCGTGCGCATCGTGGCGGCCACGGCCGTGCTGTCGATGACGCTGATGCTCACCATCCTGCCGTACATCGTGGCGCCTTTTCTGGTTGGTCTCGTGGGCGTGCTGATCGGCTGGCGCCGGAAGCAGGAGGAGCGTCACGAAATCGAGACGCACCAGAATCCGCTCCAATTCTCGGCTGCGCTCCAGATGGCGGTTCTCTTCCAGGTCGTCATGTTCGTCGTGGACGCGGTTCGAGCCGCGTGGGGCGATGTCGGCGTCATCGTGTCGGGCGCACTGCTCGGCTTCGCCGACGTCGACGCGCTGCTGCTCTCGATGGCGAAGAACGCGTCGACCTCCGGTTTCGCCGCGACATCGGCGCTGGCTGTGGCCGCTGGGGCCCTCTCGAACACACTGCTCAAGCTGGGCTTCGCGCTGGCGGTTTCGCGGCCGCCGTTCCGCCGCGTCGTCGGCATCGGACTCGGCGCCATGGCGCTGGCCGCCCTCGCGTCGATTCTGCTGGTCAGATAGTGCGAACCTGCGCAGTTCGTTCAGGCGGACGCCTGAAGACTATCCGATGACGGGTACGCCAAGTCCACGACAGATCTTGCGGATGAGCGTATTCGGAATCTCCGTGTGGCGGGGCACGGCTTCAACGGTGCCGGTTCTGGGATTCTGCCACAACGAGTGCGAGGCGCCTTCACGCTTCAGCACACACCCATGCTTGCGCAGGTGCTGCAGCAGCGCGGTTCGTTTCACGCAACAGTCACCGTATCACGCTCAGCATCGGGAGGCACTCCCCGCAGACCGTCCTCGAGACGATCATGGAGGATTAGGGCAATCGCTTCGGCGAGGCTCTGACGGGCCTCGTCTTTACTGTGGCCCTGGCCGTTCGCGCCGGGAATCTCGGGGCAGTACGCAACGTACCAGTCCCCGTCGCGTTCGAGGATTGCCGTAAACTGGTGAGCCATGATGTACGCAGTATAGCATCCGGCCAACAATGCCCGCTACACCGGGCCAAGCCGACGTCGCTCCCTCGATGGAGCCTCGATTGCGCGGGTGAGTCGGTCACAACTCGATCCCTCCGCACCCGCCATATTCAGCTGTTCGTGTCGCTCGGGTGCATCAGTCACCCCCGATCGCCGTCTCAGAAACCCCCGCGAACCGGCCATCTGTTTCGCCCCGATTCCCTCGTCAATCGGCTAGCTGGACGATGAGAGCGCAAGTCTCAGAAACCCCTTGATTTCGGTACGCGGCCGGTCGCAGGGTAGGCGGAACCGACGTTTCGCGCTCACCCGCCGGCACTCACAATACCACCGGCGGCGGTCGGGTGCAGCGCGATGTTGGGCGGCTCACCTGGGAACAAAGGCCGAGTCATTGAGCGTATCAATTGCCGAAATCCATGCCGCTGGGACAGTGGCGCGAAAGAACAGGCCGCAGTCCGTTTCCAAGCGCCGAGATTGGAACTCTGGATGAACCTGCTTGTAGCTCCACGACGCCAAGAGATCACCTACGAGATTGGGTACCTCGCCTCGATCGCGCATCATCTGGACGCTGAAGAAGGGATGGGTTGTCTGGATCGCGGCCGGCCCAGGTACGGCGAACTGGATTACTCGAGCTGTGCCGTCTTCGCCGAGAAGAGCCCGCCCGTCTTCCCCAAGCAAATCAAGAGCGACCTGCTGGTCGAACTCGGAACCACCGATCAAGTAGTGATTGAAAGCGTGCACCAATCCAGTTTTTGAAAGCGTAAGGTGTACTTGGCCCTCGCGAATGCCAGCTGTGCCGCCGGCACCGTACTTCCGGAGTGCCTCCGGCAACCGACCGCACACTTGTGGCCACAGCGGATGGCGGGACAAGGCCCTCTCCAGTCGGTTGCGCCGCGCGTCTGCGACTAGGGGAACAAGCCCTTCGGATCGAACCGAGGCGAGCTCGGAATCGGTCAAGCGGGTTCCGTGGTACGCGGCGACCGTCGTTGATTCGATCCAACGCAAAGTGAGATCGATGACGGCGTCGCGCCCAGCCTGTGCCAAGGTCACGTCCAGCGCATCCTCGATGTACGTGGGCGCGGCTCGAACGAGGTGCTGCCGCAGATCGGTGGGAATCCCAGAGGTAAGGGCGCGCGAAAGGTCAGGAGCCCACTCATCGATGCTATCGAAATCAATCATGCTGAACAGTCGAAACCCCTTTGACATCGTACCGTTCGAGTATGCCTACCGTCACAGGTCACCGGCGCCAGTCAGGCCGTCCGATGCACCGCCTTGTTGGGCGCGATAAGCTTAAGGTGTTCTCAGGAAAGACTCCGACATACTGCTCCTCAGATGTTTAGTCTAGAACCAAGGTAGCCGTACACGCACTATTGGCAATCGAACGGCTGGCACATGTAAGGCCTTGGTGCAAAGAACATGGGCCAAGTAAGTGCAATTATCTGGGCGAGCTTCTACGGCTAGGAGGGCAAACGCACTTCGCGAAATGCCTCACCAAGCTGAAGCGCCGCACTACGCCGATCGCCCATGTCGACCAGCATGTCGAGAATCCGTAGGAACTTCTGGGCCAGAGCCAGCGTCATAGGCGCGTCACGATAAGCGAAGTGCTCCACCAGCTCCGCTATGCGCGCCGGAATGAACGTTCCATGCCAACCCTTTAGGTTGTCGGGTCCGTCGCCGATAATCGCGAGAACTTGGTCCGCGAAGGCTTCGGCCGGGTAATTAGCCCCAGCGCGCTCAGAGAGCGTCAAAAACGGGTCCATCACGGAACCAGCCCATCCGCCCGCGCGAACGAAACGATCAATCAGGGGCAAGATGCGGCTGATTTCTGACCAGTCGCCATTGACGTAGCGAGCGGCCAAGTCCGCGCGTTCGACTGAGACAAACATCAACGTGCGAACAAGCTCGGGCTGATCGAAGCCCGAGAATTCTCCGCTCCGATGGGCATCTCGCTTGAAGGCAGAGGCGTGGAGAAGTCGCCCAAGACAGAGGTCAAGTGTCGCGACTGCGTCGGCTGGAACGACCGGCGCATCGTACACGTGGGCGCAGACGTAGGCGCTCGCGAATGGAGAGAGAAGAGCCCAGCAATTGTCGCCCTCGAGCCCCAAAATCGGACCGAGGAAGCGGGCGTGAAAGTCGCTAAGTGGGAGAAGTCCGGCTACATGGCCGAGTTTCATTCCTAGGGCGTGAGTCCACTCAAAGATGCGGGTCGCCGAACGATCTCGACGTCCGGGCTTCACCCAAGGCGGCGCATTCTTCTGGTTGGTCCAGTCGAGAACACCGGCGAGGTAGTCGAGTAGCGCACTTCTCGCGCTACTACTCAGGACGTCTTCGAAGGGGATGCGGTTGAGGATTGCCGCGGCCTGCTCTGAATGCCAGAAGACAGCAGGTTCACCCCACACCTCAGCCGCGTCGGCCGCGTCATCCGCGTCGTACTCTTCATGGCTTTGACGCCCACCCCCGCCCTTCCCGGGTTCGACCTTCACCCAGGCTGGCGGTGGTAACGGAAGGGAGGGCCATCCGCTGCCGTTTTCATAGAACGCAAGCGCCGCGTCGACCGCCGCTCGCGCTTCATTTGACGAGTGGAGCACTTCACCGTGTTGACGGAGTTGCTCGCGCGGCCGCAGTGGAACGTGGCAGAGCGAAAATGCCAAGATCAGCGCGGCCCAAGTCAGCTTGGGGTCCTTGGACCAAAGTTTACAGGCTTCTTCGAGCGCGGCCAATGAAACGACTTCAAGTGGATGTGCAATCAACTTGAGGAGGTCGCGAGCCGCGCCGCTCGCCGCTGTACCTTCGCGGAGGTCCGCTGCGACGCCTCGCGCAACGTAGATCGCCTGGTGCCACGGGATGATAGAACCTGGCGACCACATCAGATCGGGCTTTTCTGGCAGACGGATCGCGCGCCCTAGGACGTCACGAGCCCACTCAAGGTCTTCTTGAGTGCGCCCTTCTCGGAAGTTGAGCGCGATGGCGGCGGTCGCGGCGACCGCACCTCGACGCATACCCAAGAGCTCTTCTTCGTTCTCGCCGTTCGGGTGCTCGAACAAGTCGCGGACATCCGCTTTCCTGGCCAACGCGATGGCACCCTCGACCGTGTAGGTGTCGCTCAGTATCTTCTCTTCGAAAGACTTGGACGCCCATGTCCAAAGGCTCGTCTGCCTAAGCTGCTTAGAGGCCTCTTTGGCCCTAGCAACCTTTTCAGGCTTGGCGGCAGAAGGGCTGACGTGGACAATCGCAATCTGGTCTGAATCCTCTTTGGTACGGTAGGCCTGATAATTGTTCTGGTCCGCCAGTTCGGCATATTCGAGTGCCTGTTCTGTCAGGTGCTCCCGCGCCTCCGGAATGTTTCGGTGCTCTTCGTACTGGTAGGGCAGATCGTCCTTGAAATTGAGGATCGCTTCGCGGGCTCGGTCGCGTATGGGTCCCGTCGTAAAGATGAAGTTAGGCACCATCCAGCTAAGCTGGGTCTTACGGACCAGCCGGGCATTTGCTGCTTGAATCGCGTCAATGTGAGGCTTGTCGGTGCGATGCGTGAAGCCGATCAAGTTCGCCGTTGACGAGAGGTCTTGCCCCATTCGGTTGTGGTCTGCAGCCAACAGGCGCTGCGAGGTGACGAGCGGTAACGTCGCTTCGGACACCGTCTCGGTGTGGAGCGCAAGCATCGACGCGATGCCCAGAATGGCGATGCACTCGTTCCCCTCGACGACTTGCTGGATCAGTTCGTCAACGGGCCGGCCGCGCGCTAATTCGGCGAAGCACCACTCTTCAAGCGCCAAAAACCCGCAGCCGATGGACATCGGCGCCCACGTCGACCGAAACCAAAGATACTCCCGATCAGTGCCCCAGAATCTTTGGGTGCCCCAGAGAAATGTCATTTCGAGCGGTATTGGGCTGCCTCCACGGTCGCGCGAGTGGCGATGCAGTTGTCGCCACGCGGTCATCGCGTGATTGCAGAGTTCCCGAAGGAGCCGCAGTGCCTCGTCGGGCGATGATAGGAAAAGCGAGTGAAAGGGCTCTCGAAGCGGCGAAGGGGGCCAAAAGCCCTGGTAGTCATCGTGGATCGAAAGCCTCTCCCAGTCGTGGTAGCTGAAATCGCCGATCGTTCGCAGTGAACACCCGACCGAAAGCGCGATTTGATCTCGACGCGTGCGCTCGGCTTCCGGCTTGGCCAGAGCAGCTTTACGCCACTCGGCTGCGTCACTAAGTTCCTGTTCTTCGCGGGCGACTTGTTCGTCTGGAAGCTCCTCTCTCAGGAACGTCAGTGAAAGCGCGACGACCGAATGGGGCAGCGATTGCGCGAGGACCGGTGAGAAGGCGACGATGTCATGATACGCATCGTCACGGATGCGCTCTGAGTTGGTGACCCGCTGCAAATAGTCGGCCGCGAGGGTCGGTTCGGCTCTCGACGATCTTAAGAGGAGCTGGCTAAGGGATTTTCGGAAAGCGCCTAAGTCGGGCACCTTCTCCCAGTACACAGAGTTCTCGTCAGGCCCATCGGCGGTACTGATCGCGTCGATGGCGGCGAGCCAAGTCGCGCATTCTTGTAGGAGAGCACGAGACGTCGGATTGCGAAGGTCGGCTAGCGCGTTCTGCCAGACCTCGAAGATAGCGACGATCTCCGGATAGAGCCTCTGCGGAATGTCTGAAATGCGCCGGAGGATAAAGTCGATGAGGCGGCGCCACGCGGCGAAGTCGGAAGGCCACCCGAGAAGATCAGCGAACCGTTGGCGCTGCTCCTGTGGGAGCGCGCCAGCGAGGATGTTCGCATTCGGGGAGGTCTTCTCAGCCTGAAACCAGACGAGCGCCTTCCTGAAGAGACGGAAGTCGTCGGCAAAGACCGCAGTCGCGAATTGGTCCTCATCAACCTCGAACCTCGCAGTTCCAAGGGGACCGACCAGCCACGCTCGCAGCCATTGTGATCTAAGGGGCGAACCCTCAGTTTGCGTGAGGTACACCGACCAGTCTTGTCCCCGCGCGTACTCCCATTGGGAGACGAGTTCGACTACGCGTGCGACCGCCGGAGGCTCGCCGCAGGCCTTGATCTCTTCCATCCATTGGGACCCGCGATCGGCCAAGACATGGACAAACGCCCATTCGAAGAAGATGTCGTGAGCAAAGCGGACAGAGATCCCTTCGCGAGCAGCTTGGAGTATACCGTCCGATCTTAGGTCATCGATGTGTGCGACCGAAGTGAGCTGGCTGAGGTGAATGGGCTGGCTAAGCTGGCGCGCACGAACACTTGCCAAACCGAGCAGTGCAAGCCGGCGTTCAATCGCGCCTTGGCCGGTCGCGTTATAGCCACCCCGCTGCCACCAATTCTCAAGCAGATCGACTTCAGATTGAGGAGTGAATGTCGGAACACTAGGTGATGCCATGTAACTCTGATTCAGCACCTTCGCAAAGAAAGGGCGGCGGACGATCTCCCGCACCTGGGCTGAGCCAAACAGAAGCGGCCTCAGGTGTGGTTTGGCTCTTGCGAGCGTCTCGGCCTCTTCGTCGGTTAGCTGACCAACGCTAAGCGTTTCGACCTTCAGGGCATCAAGGAACTCGCCCAACCAATTGCGAAGCACTTCAATGCCGGTGTCGCGAAGGGAGACGACGACGCGCCAGTTGTCGAGCCGCGGCGACTCCACAATGGCGCGGATCACGTCGAGGATGACGGGCTGGTGCTCTTTCTCGATGCGATCGATCGCATCGATGAAGAGAATGGGAGTGCCGGCGGCCCCGACCTCCACGAGAAGTTGCACTAGGGGGGCACCCGAGAGACCTTCCGATGTCGCGTAGCTGATCCAACTGGTGCCTTCGAGCTGTTCGGCTTTCAGGAAGAGAACCGGCCCGCGTTCTAGCGCGCGCTGTACCGCTCGCCTCACCACGACTGATTTGCCACTTCCTGGCAGGCCGCGAACCTGGACGACACGGGCCGTCGTGAGCTTGGCGTCCAGGTCCTCAAGGAGTGAGGTTCGGTCGAGTTTCGTTCCGCCAACATCGTCCGGAATGAGGTTTATGTAGCTCCTTGCGAGCTCCGTCAACTTGGCAAGGTCGAGGCGAAAGGAGTTCGCGCCGCGAAGGCGTGCGACAGGTGAGATCGAGCGCACAAGCCGCGTGCGATCAAACTGGCCTGATTTGCCGGCTGACGCGCGAGCCAGTTGAATGACCCGCGACCAGACGAGGGGCGCCTTGGCTGCGTCATCGGACGCGAGGCACTCTCGGATACGATTAATGGCATCAGGGGGAACTGTGGCGCCTTCGCGAAGGAAGTCGAACTGAATGAGCACGAAGTGCGCAAGGAACCGATGCACTTCTTCACTCGTGCACGGAGTTCCCTTCGCTTCGTCCAGTAAGGCGACGATGTCGTTCTTGACTGCTTTAATTTCGGCGCTGGCGCTGCCAGCGCTCGCAAGGCGAGCATCAAAATGCTCAGCCGTCAAGCTTTCGCGGGCCCAATCGCAAAGGGTCTTAAGCACTCGTTCTTTGGCAGGAGTGACCGTGCCAATTGCTGCTCCGTAACGGTCGGCGTTGATGCGGAAATCAGACTTTTTGAAGGTGGCCCAACTGTCGCGGATGATGTCGCGATAGTCTGTGTTTGTCGTCGCCTGGCTGATCGTGAGCGAACGCTTTACCTGGAGGCTAAGGCGAGCGGGGGTCTTTTCGGCGTCTTCAAAATCGACGATCACGTCATCAAGGGGCTCGCCGAAGTCGCGCTGCTGAACCGACACGCGGGCAACGGTTCGATCATCGATGCCCGGTGCATGTGCCTCGGCTAACAGCGCAACGAGATAGAACGCAGCTACGTCGCCCTCGAAGGTGAAACCCTCGCCGCCGGCGAGTTCAGGTGATTGCGGCATCGCTAACCTGCAAAACTCGTGGATCAGTCATGAGTTGTGGACCCGAATTGGCGGCTGCAGACACTGACTGCTTGCCAAGGTCGTGTCCTTGTTTCATTTGCCTGCCCAACAGATAGGGTTTTATCCGCGCGCGATGCCCGTTCGAGATCGAGGCCGCTGTGGTCGCGCGCGGATAAGGCCCGTTGAACTGAACCGCATTGGTGGCCTGCGGCTATGGGGATTGTAAGGCCGGCGACCTCAGACC